>JANNLM010000032.1:0-6356 GCA_031396825.1 Gammaproteobacteria bacterium
TTGCCGAGCTGATCAAGCGCATCGGCTTCCTGCTCGGCCTGGCGCCCGATCCCGCGGCCACGCCCGAAAGCGTCCAGCACGAGCTGGCCGAGGCCATCCTGAAGGCGCGGGGCGGCAAGCTGTCATGACCCCCTCATGACCGAGTTCCTGGTCGCCAACCTGGCGCCGCTGATGTTCGTGGTGATGGTGCTGTTCCTGCTGCTCGGCTATCCCGTCGCGTTCTCGCTGGCCGCCAACGGCATCCTGTTCGGGCTGGTCGGCATCGAACTCGGTTTGCTCGACGCCTCGCTGTTCCAGGCGTTGCCGCAGCGCGTGTGGGCGGTGATGTCGAACGAAACGCTGCTGGCGGTGCCGTTCTTCACGCTGATGGGGCTGATCCTCGAGCGCAGCGGCATGGCCGAAGACCTGCTCGACACCATCGGCCAGCTGTTCGGCCCGCTGCGCGGCGGCCTGGCCTACGCCGTGGTGCTCGTCGGCACGCTGCTCGCGGCGACCACGGGCGTGGTGGCCGCCTCGGTCATCTCGATGGGGCTGATCGCGCTGCCGATCATGCTGCGCTACGGCTACGACCGGCGCCTGGCCGCCGGCGTAATCGCCGCGTCGGGCACGCTGGCGCAGATCATCCCGCCGTCGCTGGTGCTGATCATCCTCGCCGACCAGCTCGGCCGCTCGGTCGGCGACATGTACGCCGGCGCGCTGGCGCCGGGCCTCGCGCTCGCCGGGCTGTACCTGCTCTACGTGGTCTTCACCACGATCGCGCACCCCGAACGGGCGCCGGCGCTGCCGCCGTCCGCGCGCACGCTCGCCCCCGCGCAGCTGGCGCGGCGCGTGGTGTTCGTGCTGCTGCCGCCGCTGGCGCTGATCTTCCTGGTGCTCGGCACCATCTTCCTCGGCATCGCCACGCCGACCGAGGGCGGCGCGATGGGCGCGACCGGCGCGCTGCTGATGGCGCTGGCGCGCCGGCGGCTGACGCTGTCGTTGCTGGCGCAGGCGCTGGACTCGACCGCGCGCATCAGCGCGTTCGTGCTGTTCATCCTGATCGGCGCGCGCGTGTTCAGCCTGACCTTCTATGGCGTCGGCGGCCACACCTGGGTCGAGCACCTGCTCGGCGACCTGCCCGGCGGCGCGCTCGGCTTCCTGATCATCGTCAACGTGCTGATCTTCCTGCTGGCGTTCTTCCTCGATTTCTTCGAGCTCGCCTTCATCGTGGTGCCGCTGCTGGCGCCGGTGGCGGCGTCGCTCGGCATCGACCTGATCTGGTTCGGCGTGCTGCTCGGCGTCAACATGCAGACCTCGTTCATGCACCCGCCGTTCGGCTTCGCGCTGTTCTATCTGCGCAGCGTGGCGCCGGCGCAGGACTTCGTCGACAAGCTCACCGGCGCCACGCTGGCGAAAGTGACCACCGGCCAGATCTACTGGGGCGCCGTGCCGTTCGTGCTGATCCAGCTGGTGATGGTGGCGCTGGTGATCGCGTTCCCCGAGCTGGTCACCTGGGGGCTCGACGCGGGTTTCGAGGGCGACCTGGCGGACATCGAGATCCCGGTGCCCGAGGCCGCGGACGAGGAGCTGTTCTGGCCGGAAGGCACCGAGGTCCCGAATTGAAGTGCTCGTTTGAATTGCCCGTCTGAAATGGAGCTCGCCATGAGGTCATTCGCATTCATCGCCTGCGCGGTCGCGCTGGCCGTGCCGCCAGCCTTCGCCGCGGAGCAGCCCGAGGTCAAGTGGCGCCTGCAGTCCTCGTTCCCGAAGAGCCTCGACACGATCTACGGCGCGGCCGAGCAGATCTCGAAGCGCGTCAGCGACATCTCCGGCGGCAAGTTCCAGATCAGCGTGTTCTCGGCCGGCGAGATCGTGCCGCCGCTGCAAGTGCTCGACGCGGTGCAGAACGGCACCGTGCAGGCCGGGCACACCGCCGCCTACTACTACTTCGGCAAGGACCCGGCCTTCGCCTTCGGCACGGCGGTGCCGTTCGGGCTCAACGCGCGCCAGCACCAGTCCTGGATGTACTACGGCGGCGGGCTCGAGCTGATGCGCGAGCTGTACGGGCAATACAACGTCATCCAGTTCCCGGCCGGCAACACCGGCGCGCAGATGGGCGGCTGGTACCGGCGCGAGATCCACACACTGGCCGACCTGAAGGGCCTGAAGATGCGCATCGCCGGGCTGGGCGGCGTGGTGATGTCGCGCCTGGGCGCGGTGCCGCAGCAGATCGGCGGCGCCGACATCTACCCCGCGCTCGAGAAAGGCACCATCGACGCCGCCGAGTGGGTCGGTCCGTACGACGACGAAAAGCTCGGCTTCCACAAGGTCGCGCCGCACTACTACTACCCGGGCTGGTGGGAAGGCGGGCCGCAGCTCGACCTGATCGTGAACCGGCAGGCCTGGGAAGCGCTGCCGAAGCCGTACCAGGCGGCGCTCGAGGCAGCCTCGGCCGAGGCCCACGTGCACATGATCGCGAAGTACGACGCGGTGAACACCGCGGCGATGAAGCGGCTGATCGCCGCCGGCGTGAAGCTGCACCCGTATCCGGCGGAGGTGATGCGCGCGGCCTACCTCGAGGCGACCAAGTACTACCAGGAAACCTCGGCCACCAATCCGCGATTCAAGCAAACCTATGAGTCGATGCGCGCGTTCCGTAACGAGGTGGTGCCGTGGCACTCGCTGGCCGACGGCCGTTTCGACGCCTTCATGGCGGCGACCATGCGGGCGGCGCAGAAGAAGAAATAAAGGGGACGCAACCCTTTATTCACTCGCGCTGCGCCAATAAAGGGTTGCGTCCCCTTTATTTTCCTACCGCTCGACGAAGGCGCGCTCGAACACGTAGTGCCCCGGCGTGCCGATGTGCGGCGAGGCGGTGAAGCCGCGCGCATCGAGCAGTGCGCGCGTGTCGATGAGCATCGACGGGCTGCCGCACAGCATGGCGCGATCGTCGTCCGGCGTGAACGACGGCAGGCCGACGTCGCTGAACAGTTTTCCGGAGTTGATCAACTCGGTGAGCCGGCCGTTGTAGCGGAACGGCTCGCGCGTCGCGGTCGGGTAATAGACCAGCTTGTCGCGGATCACCTGGCCGAGCAGCGCGTGCTGCGGCAGCTCATGCGTGAGGTAGTCGTGGTAGGCGAGGTCGCTGACCTGGCGCACGCCGTGCACCAGCACCACCTTGTCGAAGCGCTCGTAGGTCTGCGGGTCGCGGATGATCGACAGGAACGGCGCCAGCCCGGTGCCGGTCGACAGCAGGTACAGGCGCTTGCCCGGCAGCAGGTCGTGCAGCACCAGTGTGCCGACCGGCTTGCGCGAAATGATGATGTCGTCGCCGGGCTTGAGGTGCTGCAGGCGCGAGGTCAGCGGGCCGCCCGCGACCTTGATGCTGAAGAACTCGAGGTGGTCCTCGTAGTTGGCCGAGGCGATCGAGTAGGCCCGCAGCAACGGCTTGCCGTTGACCGGCAACCCGAGCATCACGAAATGGCCGTTCTCGAAGCGCAGCGAGGCATCGCGCGTGGTGCGGAACGAGAACAGCGAGTCGTTCCAGTGACGGACGTCGAGGACGCGTTCGGTGGCAAGGGCGACCATGCCTGTCCTGAGCTTGTCGAAGGAGGAAGCGCATCGTAAGGAAATCGGTCCTCATTGTCAGCGCATATCGGTATAACGAATAATCCCGCGCCATGTCCGTGTTCACGAAGGTCAGCCACGCCGAGCTGCAGGAGTTCCTGCGCCAGTACCCCCTGGGCGAGGTGATCGGCTTCCAGGGCATCGGCGAGGGCGTCGAGAACACCAACTACTTCGTGGACACGGTGGACGGGCGCTTCGTGCTGACGCTGTTCGAGCGGCTCGACCCGGCCGACCTGCCGTTCTTCCTGGCCCTGATGGAGCACCTGTCGGAGCGCGACATCCCCTGCCCGATGCCGCAGCACACGCGCCGCGGCGCGGCGCTCACCACGCTCAAGGGCAAGCCGACGGCGCTGGTGCAGCGGCTCATCGGCCAGAGCGTGCTGGCGCCCTCCGCCGCCCAATGCGGCGCGGTCGGCGCGCTGCTCGGCGCCATGCACGTCGCCGCCGCCGACTTCACCGGGCGCGCGGCCAACCCGCGCGGCCTGGCCTGGCGGAGCGCGACCGCCGGGAAACTGCTGCCCGTGGTGGACGCCGCCACCGCCGCGCTGATTCGCGACGAGCTCGACGCCCAGGCCGGGCTCGACCTCACGGCGCTGCGCCAGGGCACGGTGCACGCCGACCTGTTCCGCGACAACGTGCTGTTCGTGGACGAGCGCCTCACCGGCGTGATCGACTTCTATTACGCCTGCACCGACGCGCTGGTCTACGACCTCGCGGTCACGGTCAACGACTGGTGCTTCGACTTGCGCGGCGGCGCGCTGAACACCGAGCTGGCGCGCTGGCTGATCAGCCGCTACGCCGCGGTGCGCCACGTGGCCAAGGCCGAGCAGAAGGCCTGGCCGCTGGTGCTGCGTGCGGCGGCGTTCCGTTTCTGGCTGTCGCGCCTGCACGACTGGCACTTCCCGCGCGAGGGCGACCTGGTGCACGTCAAGGATCCGGCCGAGTACCGGCACAAGCTGGAGCACCATCGCCGGCACGCCCCGCCGGCGCTGTAAAAAAGGGGTCGGATCCAATTTCGGCCGAGGACTTCATGTCCACAGGCGGTTGGCGAAATTGGATCTGACCCCTTTTTTATTCGGATTGCCGGTCGGCTTCTTCCTGGAGCTTCTTCGACGCTTCTTCGTTCTGGTCGAGCGCCTCATCCACCTTGTCGGCGACGGCGCCGCCACCGGTGCCGACGGCTTCGGTGTTGCGGATGGCTTGCGTCTCGTTCCGGCCCTGCGGCGCCGGCTGCTCTGGCGGGGGCGGCTCATCGCCACCGCAGGCCGAAACCAGCACGGCGAGGACCAGCAAGAGGTTTCTCATGCGGCCAGTCTACGCCGCGATGAGTCCCGTCACTCCGTCGTAAATGAGCTTGAACGACAGCACCACCAGGATCGCCTTGAACAGGCGGCGGAACAGTGTCTCGTCGAGCTTCTGGTTCAGCGCCTTGCCGGCGAAGGTGCCGGCGATCACGGCGACCACCAGCGGCAGCAGCAATTCGTTGCGCTGCGTGGCCAGGAAGCCGACCGAGGCGTAGCCGAGCACGCGCATCAGGTGGCCCAGCGTCTGGGTCAGCGCCAGCGTGCCGATCACGGTCTCCTTGTTCCATTCCGGCCGCAGGAACAGCCGGCCGACGAACAATCCCGTGGCGCCGACGAACATGCCGATGGTGCCGTTGAGGAAGCCCGCCAGCAGCACGGCCGGGGTCTGCGGCAGCGGCTCACTGCCATCCTTGCTCGGAGCGAGCGACACCAGGATCAGGCCGGCGAGCAGCAGCAGCACGACGTTGACGTTGGCCGAGGCCACGAACGGCGCGACCAGGAAGGGCATCGGCGCGGCCGTCAGCAGGAACCAGCCGGCGGCGCGCCACTCCACAAAGCGGAAATACGCGACGGTGCGCGACAGGTTGGAGACGAATTGCACGGCGGCGAACAGCGGCACGGCGACGGTCGGCTCGAGGCCGAGCGCATACAGCACGCCGATCAGGATGGTGCCGCCGCCCAGGCCGGCGACGCCGGACAGCGCCGCGGTGAAGAAGCCGACCGCGGCGATCGCGGCGGTCAGCAGCGTCACGGGTAGGTCGGCAATCCCTTGCCGACATGCGGCGGCATGGGAATGCCGCCCTACAGCACCAGCGTCGTCGCCAGCAGCAGCATCAGCCCCATGCCGACGATGTCGGTCACCGTGGTCAGGAAGATCGACGAAGCGGTCGCCGGATCGAAGCCGAACCTGCGCAGCGTCACCGGGATCAGCACGCCGGACACGCCGCTCGAAACGCAGGCCCCGGTCATGGCGAGCAGGATGACGAGGCCCAGCATCAGCGGGTTGCCGGCGCTGTTCTCGCTCGAACCGGCGTAGAACCACATCGCCAGCGCCGCGACCAGGCCGGTGCCCAGCCCGTTCAGCGCGCCGAGTCCGGCTTCCTTCAGCAACAGCGCCCTGCGCGGCACCTGGTCGAAGTTGCCGAGCGTGAGCCCGCGCAGCGAAATCGCCAGCGCCTGGCAGCCGGTGTTGCCGCTCTGTCCGGCGAGGACCGGCAGGAACGCAGCGAGCACGACGACCTGCGTGATGGTGCCTTCGAACAGGCTGACGACCGCGCCGGCGAGGAACGCGGTGAGGAGATTGACCTGCAGCCAGACGTGGCGCTTCTTGAAGGCTTCCCACAGCGGCGTGTCGACCTGCTCCCCGGTGACACCAACCATGCGGCCGACCTGGCCGGAGATCTCGATCACCTGCCGCTCGGCCAGGCGCCAGCCACGCACGCTGCC
>JANNLM010000050.1:0-3096 GCA_031396825.1 Gammaproteobacteria bacterium
CGCGGACACCACGTGCGCGTCGCCACGCCCGAGGATCCGGCGAGCGCGCGCTTCGGCGAGGCCTTCTGGGAATTCTTCCCGCGCTCGGTCATCGGCAGCGTGCGGTCGGCCTGGGACATCGAGAAGAAGCGCCTGGCGCGCGCGGGCCAGGGCCCGTGGACCTGGCAGAACGACAACCTGCAGGCCTGGGCCATGACCGTCGCGCTGTACGGCGCGCTGGTCGCGTGGCTCGGCTGGATCATCCTGCCGTTCCTCGTGGTGCAGGCGATCTATGGTTTTTCGCTGCTCGAGTCGGTGAACTACCTCGAGCACTACGGCCTGTGCCGCCAGAAGATGCCGGACGGCCGCTACGAACGCTGCCAGCCGCACCACTCCTGGAACAGCAACCACGTCGTCACCAACCTGTTCCTGTACCAGCTGCAGCGCCACTCCGATCACCATGCTTTTCCCACGCGCTCGTACCAGTCGCTGCGCCACTTCGACGATTGCCCGCAGCTGCCGTCGGGCTACGCCTCGATGATCCTGGTGGCCTACCTGCCCTGGCTGTGGTTCCGCGTCATGGATCCCAGGGTCGTCGCCCATTACCAGGGCGACATGAGCCGCGCCAACGTCAAGCCCTCGCTCCGCGAGCGGGTCATCGCTCGGTACCGCACAGCGGCGGAGTAACCCGGGTCGCTGCTAAGATTCGCCGCACTTTCTTGGTGCGGTTGTCCCCATGCGCAAGTGGCGCTGCCTGATCTGCGATTTCGAGTACGACGAGGCCAAGGGCCTGCCCGAGGAGGGCATCGCCCCCGGCACGAGCTGGGACGACATCCCGGAAACCTGGACCTGCCCCGACTGCGGCGCCGCCAAGTCGGACTTCCAGATGGTCGAGGTGTAATCCCGGCGCAGGCGCGGTCCAAGGAAGACATGAAGCCGCGGCTCCTCGCACTCCTCGTCACGCTGGCGCTGCTGGCGTCGTGCAGCGCCACCCAGTTCGCCTACAACCGGCTCGACTGGCTGGCGGCGTGGGAAGTCGGCAAGTACGTCGATCTCGAGGGGCCGAGCAAGGACCGCTTCAAGGCCGGCTTCGCCACGCTGTGGCAATGGCACCGCAGCACGCAGCTCTCCGCCTATGCGCGCGACCTGCGCGAGATCGCCGAGGCCGCGCAAGGCCCGCTGACGCACGCGCAGATCGAAAGCTACGTCGAGCGCGCCAACGAACACGGCGCGCGCCTGTTCGACGAAGTGCTGCCGCCGGCCGCGGCCGTGCTGCAATCGCTCGACGATGCGCAGGTCGCCGGCATGCTCGAGAAAATGACCGAGCAGCGCGACGAAGACGCCGGGGACGACGCCAAACGCAAGCCCGAGGACCGGATCCGGGCCGCGTCGCGCGGCATGCGCCGCTGGTTCGGCTCGCAGAGCGACGCGCAGGCCGCGCTGCTGCGCGAATGGGTCGCGGCGCGGCGCGACGACCCGCAGCTGTGGCAGCGCTACGGCCAGCAGTGGGCGGCCGCGTTCGAGCGCACGCTCGCCACGCGCGCCGAGCCGGATTTCGAGATCCGCCTGCGCACGGTGTTCCGCGACCCGCAATTGCCCGACAGCGCCGCGGCGCGCGAGCTCACCGAGCACAATCGCGCCGCCTACATGGACCTGTTGGCCCGGCTCGCGCCGACGCTGAGCGCCGCGCAGCGCCAGCACCTGCGCAGGAAACTGGTGGCACTCGCCAAAGACCTCGAGGAACTCGCCGCGCAGTCGCAACAGACCGCGCGCGCCGGTGCAGGGGCAGGCCGCTTCGGCTAGCATCCACCTTCGTCGTTTTGGGGGACCACACATGGCGGTGAAAATCGCCGTACCGCGGGAGAATCGCCCGAACGAGCGCCGCGTCGCGCTGGTGCCCACGGTCATCGCCAAGCTCAAGAAGCTCGGCTGCGAACTGACGCTCGAAACCGGCGCCGGCGACGCCGCGCTGATTCCGGACGAGGCGTTCAGCAAGGCCGGTGCGACCGTCGCCGGGCTCATGCTCGATGCCGACGTGGTGCTGAAAGTGCAGCCGCCCTCGATCGCCGAGGCGAACCAGTTGCGCGAAGGCTCGGTGCTGCTGTGCTTCGTCTACGCGCACCGCGAAGCCGAACTGGTCAAGGTGCTGCGCGACCGCAAGATCACCTGCTTCGCCATGGAGCTGGTGCCGCGCATCACGCGCGCGCAGGCCATGGACGCGCTGTCGTCGCAGGCGGCGCTGGCCGGGTACTACGGCGCGCTGCTCGGCGCCACGCAGATCGGCCGCATGCTGCCGATGACCACGTTCGCCACCGGCTCGATCAGGCCCGGCACGGTCCTGGTCATGGGCGTCGGCGTCGCCGGGCTGTCGGCGATCGCCACGGCGCGCCGCATCGGCGCGCGCGTCGAAGGCTACGACGTGCGTCCCGAAGTGAAGGAACAGGTCGAGTCGCTCGGCGCCAAGTTCATCGACACCGGCGTGGACGCGCGCGGCCAGGGCGGCTACGCGCGCGAACTGACCGCCGAAGAGAAGGACAAGATCGCCGCGGTCGTCACCAAGCACATCCAGAATGCGGACGTGATCATCACGACGGCCGCGATTCCGGGCCGCCCGTCGCCCAAGCTGATCAGCAAGGCGCAGGTCGACGGCATGAAGGCGGGCGCGGTGATCATCGACCTCGCCGCCGAGGGCGGCGGCAACGTCGAGTACACCAAGCCCGGCGAGACGATTCGCGTCGGCAACGTCACCATCGTGGCGCCGCTGAACGTGCCGTCGCTGCTGGCCGAGCACGCCAGCGAGCTGTACTCGAAGAACCTGCTGAACTTCCTCGAGCTGATCGTGAAGGACGGCACCCTGAACCTGAACTGGGAAGACGAGGTCGTCGCCAAGACCTGCCTCACCCACGGCGGCGCGATCAAGAACGAGGCCGCCCGCAAGGCGGTCGAGGGAGCCTGACCATGGACGCACAGGTCGCACTGACGGGCTTCGTGGCCTTGTACATCTTCATGCTCGCGGCGTTCGCCGGCTACGAAATCATCGGCCGCGTGCCGTCCATCCTGCACACGCCGCTGATGTCCGGCAGCAATTTCGTGCACGGCATCGTCGTCGTCGGCGCG
>JANNLM010000087.1:0-6943 GCA_031396825.1 Gammaproteobacteria bacterium
GTACGGACTTTCATAAGGGCCTCTTTAGCGAACCATGCCGGGCGCGCCCAGCGACTTCAGATTGGCCTTCTTCAGCAGGCCTTCGTATTGATGCGACATCAGGTGCGCCTGCAGCTGCGCCATGAAATCCATCACGACCACCACCGTGATCAGCAGCGAGGTGCCGCCGAAGAAGAACGGCACGTTCCAGGTGGTGATGAAGATCTCCGGCACCAGGCACACCGCGGTGATGTAGGCGGCGCCGGCCACGGTCAGGCGCGTCAGCACCAGGTCGATGTACTCGCCGGTCTGGGTGCCCGGGCGGATGCCGGGAATGAAGGCGCCGGACTTCTTCAGGTTCTCGGCGGTGTCGCGCGAGTCGAACACCAGCGCGGTGTAGAAGAAGCAGAAGAAGATGATCAGGAAGGCGTACAGCGCCGTGTACAGCACCTCGCCGGGCGACAGCATCGCGGCGATGCGCGCCATCGTGCCGCCCTGCCCTTCGTCGCCGAAGAACTGCACGATCGACGCCGGGAACAGGATGATCGACGACGCGAAGATCGGCGGGATCACGCCGCTCATGTTCAGCTTCAGCGGCAGGTGCGCGGTCTGCGCGGCGAACTGCTTGCGACCCTGCTGGCGGCGCGCGTGGTGCACCGGGATGCGGCGCTGCGCCCGCTCGACGAACACCACCGCCCAGGTGATGCCCACGACCAGCGCGGCGATGACGATCACCATCAGCGGGTTCAGCGAGCCCTCGCTGACCAGCTGGCCGGTGCCGGCGACGGCGCGCGGCAGGTCGGCGACGATGCCGGCGAAGATCAGCATCGAGATGCCGTTGCCGATGCCGCGCTCGGTGATCTGCTCGCCGAGCCACATCAGGAACATGGTGCCGGTGATCAGCGAGACCATCGCCGTGAAGGTGAAGCCGAAGCCGGTGTTGATGACGACGCCGCTGCTCTGCAGCGCGACCGACACGCCGTACGACTGGAACGTGGCCAACCCCAGCGTGCTGTAGCGCGTGTACTTGGTCAGGCGGCGGCGGCCGGCTTCGCCTTCCTTCTTGATTTCCTTGAGCTGGGGCACCGCGGCTGCGAGCAGCTGCACGATGATCGACGCCGAGATGTACGGCATCACGCCCAGCGCGAACACCGACAGGCGCTCGAGCGCGCCGCCCGAGAACATGTTGAACATGTCCAGGATCGTGCCGCGCGTCTGGTCGAACAGCGACGCCAGCTGCGCGGGGTCGATGCCCGGCACCGGGATGAACGTGCCGATGCGGAACACGACGAGCGCGCCCAGCAGGAACCAGAGGCGGTTCTTGACCTCCCCCAGCTTGCTGAGATCCGGCACCATGCCGGCGGCAGGACGGTTCATCTGTCTTACCGGGCTTCCTTGGGCGTTGCGGCCTTCGCTGCCGCGGCCTTGGACGCTGCGGCCTTCGACGCCGCTGCGGCGGCAGCCACATCCGGGTGCGGGAGGTCGACCGTGCCGCCGGCGGCGGCCACGGCTTCGCGCGCGCCCTTCGACGCGAGGATGCCCTTCAGCTCGACCTTGCGCGACAGCTCGCCCGACTTGATCAGCTTGGCCGTCAGGGTCTGCACCGGCACCACGCCGGCCGCCTTCAGCACGGCGAGGTCGATCTCGGTTTCCTTCATCTTCTGCAGGTCGGACAGCCGCACTTCCGCGGTCTCGTCACGGGCCTGCGCCTCGGTGGTGAAGCCGCGCTTCGGCAGGCGGCGCTGGATCGGCATCTGGCCGCCCTCGAAACCCACCTTGTGGTAGCCGCCCGCGCGGGCGCGCTGGCCCTTGTGGCCGCGGCCGGCGGTCTTGCCCAGGCCCGAGCCGATGCCGCGGGCGACGCGCTTGCGCGTCGGCTTGGAGCCGGCAGCCGGCTTGATGTCGTTCAGTTTCATGTCAGACCTCTTCGACCTTCAGCATGAAGCCGGACTCGCGCACCATGCCGAGCACGGCCGGCGTGACCGCGACCTCGATGCTGTGGTGGCGGCGGCGCAGGCCGAGGCCGCGCATGTTGTCGCGGTGCATCTGCAGCTGGCCGTGCGTGCTCTTCAGCATCGTCAGGCGGATCTTCTTGCCGTCAGTCTTCTTCATGGCTTAACCGAGGAGTTCTGCGACCGTCTTGCCGCGCTTGGCGGCGATCTCGGCCGGGATGTTCATGCGCTTGAGGCCGTCCAGCGTCGCGCGCACGACGTTGATGGGATTGCGCGAGCCGAAGCTCTTGGCCAGGACGTTCTGCACGCCGGCCACCTCGAACACCGCGCGCATCGCGCCGCCGGCGATGACGCCGGTGCCGTCCGAGGCCGGGCGCATGAACACGCGCGTCGCGCCGTGCACGCCCCAGATCTCGTGCTGCAGCGACAGGCCGCGCAGCGGGATGTTGATCATGTTCTTGCGCGCCTGCTCCATCGCCTTGGCGATGGCATTGGGCACTTCGCGCGCCTTGCCGTAGCCGAAGCCGACGCGGCCCGCGCCGTCTCCGACGACGGTCAGCGCCGTGAAGGCGAGCTGCTTGCCGCCCTTGACGACCTTGGCCACGCGCTTGACCGCGACCAGTTTTTCCTTGAGGTCGCCGCCCTGCTGCGAGTCTTCGTACTGAAATTGCGGATTTGCCATTTAAAACTCCAGGCCGCCTTCACGGGCGGCATCGGCGAGCGCTTTCACGCGGCCGTGATACTTGAAACCGGAACGGTCGAACGCGACCTTGGTGATGCCCTTTTCCTTGGCGCGCGCGGCCAGCGTGGTGCCGATCTTCTTGGCAGCCTCGAGGTTGCTCGTGCTCTTCAGGCCCTTGATGACGTCCTTCTCGGCGGTCGACGCGGCGACCAGCGTCTGGCCGGCGTCCGGCGAGAGGATCTGCGCGTAGATGTGCTGCGCCGTGCGGTGCACCGCAAGTCGGTGCGCGCCCAGTGCGCGGATGTGGAGCCGCGTCTTCTTGGCGCGGCGCTTTCTGACAATGGTTTTGGGGTGCATGGTCGTGCCTTACTTCTTCTTCGCTTCTTTCAGAATCACGCGCTCATCGGAGTAGCGCACGCCCTTGCCCTTGTACGGCTCGGGCGGGCGGAAGCCGCGGATCTCGGCAGCCACCTGGCCGACGAGCTGCTTGCTGGCGCCCTTGATGATGATCTCGGTGACGCTCGGCGTTTCCACCGTGATGCCATCCGGGATCGGGTAGTCGACCGGATGCGAGAAGCCGAGCGCGAGGTTCAGCTTCTTGCCCTGGGCGTTGGCGCGGTAACCGACGCCGACCAGCTGCAGCTTGCGCAGGTAGCCCTCGGTGACGCCCTTGATCATGCCGTTGAGGTTGGCGCGCACCGTGCCGGCGATCGCCGGCGCGGCCTTCACCGACTCTTCGGCGATCGTGGCGACGCTGTCCTTGATCTCGACCCTGATCTGCGACGGCAGCTCGAGCGTGAGCGCGGCCTTGGCGCCCTTCACGGTCACCGTGCTGCCCGCCACTGTCAGCTCGACGCCTTTCGGCAGGTTGAGCGGTTGTCTTGCAACTCGCGACATGGATGTCTCTCTTTGAACTCTGGCTCTCTTACGAAACCACGCAGACGACTTCGCCGCCGATGCCGGCCGCGCGCGCCTTCTTGTCCGACAACATGCCCTGCGGCGTCGTCAGGATGGCGATGCCCAGGCCGCCCAGCACCTTCGGCACTTCGCCCTTGCCCTTGTACACGCGCAGCGACGGCGTGCTGATGCGGTCGATGCGCTCGATCACCGGCTTGCCCTGGTAGTACTTCAGCGTGACGGTGATGGTCTTCTTCTTGCCTTCGGTGGCCACCGCGTAATCGGCGATGTAGCCCTCGTCCTTCAGCACGGCGGCAATATCGACCCGCACCGTCGAGGACGGCGAGGTGATGGTTTTCTTGCGCGCCATCTGGCCGTTGCGGATACGGGTCAGGAAGTCGCCAATCGGATCGTTAATCGACATGGTTACCAGCTCGCCTTGGTGAGACCCGGCACTTCGCCGCGCATGGCAGCCTCGCGCAGCTTGTGGCGCGCCAGGCCGAATTTCTTGTACACGCCGCGCGAGCGGCCGGTGATGGTGCAGCGGTTGCGGACGCGGCTCTTCGACGAGTCGCGCGGCAGCTTCTGCAGCGCCTCGACGGCGGCGAACTTGTCCTCCGGCGCCGCGGTGACGCTGCTGATGGTCGCTTTGAGCGCCGCGCGCCGCTTGGCGTACTTGGCGACGAGCGCAATGCGCTTGTGCTCGCGGTTGATCATGTTGCGCTTGGCCATGGGTTCGCCTTACTTGCGGAACGGAAAGCTGAAGGCTTCGAGCAGCGCCTTGCCTTCGGCGTCCGTCTTTGCCGTGGTGGTGATGGTGATGTTCATGCCGCGGACCGCGTCGATTTTCTCGAAGTCGATCTCGGGGAAGATGATCTGTTCGGTGATGCCGAAGTTGAAGTTGCCGCGGCCGTCGAAACCGCGCGCGGAGATGCCGCGGAAGTCGCGGATGCGCGGCAGCGCGATCGCGATCAGGCGCTCGAGGAACTCGTACATGCGCTCGCGGCGCAGCGTGACCTTCACGCCGACCGGGTAGTTCTCGCGCATCTTGAAGTTGGCGATGGCCTTGCCGGACTTGGTCACGATCGGCTTCTGGCCCGAAATCGCGACCATGTCGGACACGGCGTGCTCGATGATCTTCTTGTCGGCCGTGGCTTCGCCGACGCCCATGTTCAGCGTGATCTTGGAAATGCGGGGGACCGCCATCACACTGCAGGACAGCTTCTTCTGCAGCGCGGGGCCGATCTTCTCGCGGTACTGGGTCTGTAGGTTGGACATGACTATGCTCGGTTACCGGTCGACGACTTCGCCGGACGACTTGAACACGCGCACTTTCTTGCGCGTGGCGCCTTCGCCGATCACCTTGAAGCCCACGCGGTCACCCTTCTTGGCATCCGGGTTCCACAGCAGCAGGTTCGAGGCCTGGACCGGCATTTCCTTCTCGATGATGCCGCCCGACACGCCCGCGTTCGGGTTCGGCTTCTGGTGCTTCTTGACCACGTTGATGCCCTCGACCAGCACCTTGCCGGTCGGCAGCACGGCGTTGACGGTGCCGCGGCGGCCCTTGTCCTTGCCCGTGGTGACGACGACTTCGTCGCCCTTCTTGATCTTGTTCATGCGTGCCTCAGATGACTTCCGGCGCCAGCGACACGATCTTCATGAAGCGGTCGCGCAGTTCGCGCGTGACCGGTCCGAAGATGCGGGTGCCGACGGGCTCGAGTTTCGCGTCGAGCAGCACGGCCGCGTTCGAGTCGAAGCGGATGGCCGAGCCGTCGTTGCGGCGGATGGGAAACCGGGTGCGCACGACGACGGCGTTGTGCACTTCGCCCTTCTTGACCTTGCCGCGCGGGATCGCGTCCTTGATCGTCACCTTGATGACGTCACCGACGTGCGCGTAGCGGCGGTGCGTGGCGCCCGCAACGCGGATCACCTGCACGACTCGCGCGCCGCTGTTGTCGGCGGCCACGAGGTAGCTTTCCTGTTGGATCATGGCAGGCTCCTCAGACCGCGGCCTCGGCCACCGCGGCCGGCGCCTTCTGCACGACCTTGACCAGCATCCAGTGCTTGGTGGCGGACAGGCGGCGGCACTCCTGGATCGTGACCAGGTCGCCCACGGCGCACTCGCCCTTCTCGTCGTGCGCGTGCAGCTTGGTCGAACGCTTCAGGCGCTTGCCGTACTTCGGGTGGATGAACTGGCGATCGATGCTGACGACGATCGTCTTCTTCATCTTGTTGCTGACCACGCGGCCCGTCACCGAGTGCGGGGTCGCGGTCTCGCCAGCTTTTTCGAGGGTTTTCTTGTCGGTCATGACTTGGCCTGCACCGTTTTCAGCACGGTCTTGATGCGCGCGATGCGCTTGCGCACGTCGCCCGCGAGGTGGGTCTTGTTCTGCTGGCCGGTCACGTGCTGCAGGCGCAGGTTGAACTGCTCCTTCTGCAGCGCGGCCAGCTCGTCGTTCAGCTGTTCCGCGGACTTGCCGCGGATCTGCTTCAGGTAATCGGCGGTTTTCATTACATGATCGTCCGTTTGACGAAGGTGCTCTTGACCGGCAGCTTGTCGCCGGCAAGGCGGAAGGCCTCGCGCGCCAGGTTCTCCGGAACGCCCTCGATTTCGTACAGCATCTTGCCGGGCTGCACCTTCGCAGCCCAGTACTCCACGTTGCCCTTGCCGGAACCCATGCGGACTTCCAGCGGCTTCTTGGTCACCGGCGTGTCCGGGAAGATCCGGATGAACAGCTTGCCGCCGCGCGCGACGTAGCGCGTGATCACGCGGCGTGCCGCCTCGATCTGGCGCGCGCTGATGCGGCCGAGCTCGGTCGACTTCATGCCGAACTCGCCGAAGCTCACCTTGTTGCCGGTGAGCGCCAGGCCGCGGTTGCGGCCCTTCATCTGCTTGCGGTACTTGGTCCGCTTGGGTTGCATCATGGCAGTCGCTCCATATCCTTTAGGCGGCGGCTTCGCCCGTGGTCGCGGCGTCCTTCGCTTCTTCCTTCTTCTCGGCCTCGAAGGCCTCGCCGTTGAACACCCACACCTTGACGCCGATGACGCCGTAGGTGGTCTTGGCTTCGGCAAAGCCATAGTCGATGTAGGCGCGCAGCGTGTGCAGGGGCACGCGGCCCTCGCGGTACCACTCGACGCGCGCGATCTCGGCGCCGTTCAGGCGGCCGCCGACCTGGATCTTGATGCCGCCGGCGCCCATGCGCATCGAGTTGGTCACGGCGCGCTTCATGGCGCGGCGGAACATGATGCGGCGCTCGAGCTGCTGCGCGACCGAGTCGGCGATCAGCTGGGCATCGAGTTCCGGCTTGCGGATTTCCTCGACCGAGATGTGCACGTTCTCCGGCTTCAGGCCGATCTTCTGCGGCTTCAGGCCGATCTTCTGCGCCACCTCGTGCTTCAGCTTCTCGATGTCCTCGCCCTTCTTGCCGATGAC
>JANNLM010000281.1:0-3253 GCA_031396825.1 Gammaproteobacteria bacterium
GACAGCAGCTGCGAAGCCACCGGTACCGAGCGCGAGGCGTCCTTCACCCACACCACCGGCCCCGCATACTGCGGGGCGATCTTCACCGCGGTGTGCGCGCGCGACGTCGTCGCCCCGCCGATCAGCAGCGGCAGGTCGAGGCCGACGCGCTGCATCTCCTTGGCGAAGTGCACCATCTCGTCGAGCGAAGGCGTGATCAGGCCCGACAGGCCGATGAGATCGGCCTTCACTTCCTTCGCCGTATCGAGGATCTTTTGCGCCGGCACCATCACGCCGAGGTCCACGACCTCGAAGTTGTTGCACTGGAGCACCACGCCGACGATGTTCTTGCCGATGTCGTGCACGTCGCCCTTGACCGTGGCCATGACGATCTTGCCGACCGTGCGCGCCGCCTCGCCCGGCTTCTTCTCGGCCTTGATGAACGGCTCGAGGTACGCCACCGCCTTTTTCATCACGCGCGCGGACTTCACCACCTGCGGCAGGAACATCTTGCCGGCGCCGAACAGGTCGCCGACCACGTTCATGCCGTCCATCAGCGGGCCTTCGATCACGGTGATCGTGCGGGCGCCGCGCGCCACGGTTTCCTTGCGCAGGTCCTCGGTGTCGGCCTCGACGAACGCGTCGATGCCCTTGACCAGCGCATGCTTCAGGCGCTCGGCGGCCGGAGCAACGCGCCAGGCGAGGTCGTCCTCGGGGCGCTTGGCGCCGCCGGACTTGTGGCGCTCGGCGATCTCAATCAGGCGCTCCGTGGCGTCCGTCCGGCGATTCAAGAGAACGTCTTCGATCCGCTCCCGCAGTTCCTTGTCGATTTCCTCGTACACCGGCAGCGCGCCGGCGTTGACGATGCCCATGTCCATTCCCGCCGCGCGCGCGTGGAAAAGAAAAACCGCATGAATGGACTCGCGCACAGAGTTGTTACCGCGGAACGAGAAGGACACGTTCGACACGCCGCCGGACACCAGCGCGCCGGGAAGGTTGGCCTTGATCCAGCGCGTCGCCTCGATGAAGTCGAGGCCATAGCGCGCGTGCTCGGCCAGGCCGGTGGCCACGGCAAAGATGTTCGGGTCGAAGATGATGTCCTGCGGCTCGAAGCCCACCCGCTCGGTCAGGATCTTGTAGGCGCGCGCGCACACGGTCTGGCGACGCTGCAGCGTGTCGGCCTGGCCCTGCTCGTCGAACGCCATCACGACCACGGCCGCGCCATAGCGACGGCACAGTTTGGCCTGCTCGATGAACTTGGCCTCGCCCTCCTTCATCGAGATCGAGTTGACGATCGGCCGGCCCTGCGTGCACTTCAGGCCCGCTTCGATCACTTCCCACTTCGACGAGTCGATCATCAGCGGCACGCGCGAGATGTCGGGCTCGCTGGCGACGAGACTGACGAAGCGTGTCATCGCGGCGACGCCGTCGATCATGCCTTCGTCCATGTTGATGTCGATCACCTGCGCGCCGGAGTCGACCTGCTGGCGCGCCACGGCGAGCCCCGCGTTGTAATCGCCGGCCTTGATCAGCTCCTTGAACTTGGCCGAGCCGGTGATGTTGGTGCGCTCGCCGACGTTGACGAAGTTGATCTGGCGCGTGATGTTCATCGGCTCCAGGCCGGCGAGGCGGCACACGGGCTCGCCCGCACGCGGCACGCGCGGCGGCTTGCCGCGCACGTGCTGCGCGACGTGGCGGATGTGGTCGGGCGTGGTGCCGCAGCAGCCGCCGACCAGGTTGACGAAACCGGCGCCGGCGAAGTCTTCGAGGATGCAGGCGGTGTCGTGCGGCGTCTCGTCGTACTCGCCGAAGGCGTTCGGCAGGCCGGCGTTCGGGTAACACGACACGTAGCAGTCGGCGACGCGCGCGAGCTCCTCGATCCACGGCCGCATCTCGCGGCCGCCGAGCGCGCAGTTCAGGCCCACCGCGAACGGCCGCGCGTGGCGGATCGAATTCCAGAACGCCTCGACGGTCTGCCCGGACAGCGTGCGGCCCGAGGCGTCGGTGATGGTGCCGGAGATGATCAGCGGCAGGCGCCGCTGCGTTTCCTCGAACACCGTCTCGATCGCGAAGATCGCCGCCTTGGCGTTGAGCGTGTCGAAGATGGTCTCGACGATCAGCAGGTCGACGCCGCCGTCGAGCAGGCCGCGCGTTTCCTCGGCGTAGGCCACCACCAGCTCGTCGAAGGTGACGTTGCGCTTGCCGGGATCGTTGACGTCCGGGCTGATGCTGGCGGTGCGGTTGGTCGGCCCCAGCGCGCCGGCGACGAAGCGCGGCCGGTCCGGCGTGCGCGCGGTCATCGCCTCGCACTCGAGCCGCGCCAGGCGCGCCGCCTCGATGTTGATCTCGTAGGCGTGGCTTTCCGTGCCGTAATCGGCCTGAGAGATGCGCGTGGCGTTGAAGGAATTGGTCTCGAGGATGTCGGCGCCGGCCTCGAGGTAGGCGCGGTGGATCTCGCGCACGATGTCCGGCTGCGTCAGCACCAGCAGGTCGTTGTTGCCCTTGAGGTCGCGCGGATGGTCCTTGAAGCGCGTGCCGCGGTACTCGGCCTCGCCCAGCTTGTAGCCCTGGATCATCGTGCCCATGGCGCCGTCGAGCACGAGGATGCGCTGCCGGATCAGCGACTCCAGCAGGGCACTGCGATCGGCCGGCAAGGGGTCGGCGGGCATCGGGGCATTTTATGAGATATCCGCGTATCCGGATAGACGGATACTTGTTCCTGCGTGGGGGGTGCGGTTAGCCGCCGTTGCGCAGCGCCTCCACCCCGTTGACGGCTCCGCTCCGGTCGGGGTAAATTTAATTAAACGTTCGTTCAATTCCTCACCCGGGAGGGGAAGTAATGACGACGGCAACGGTGAGCTCGCCTGCGGCCTGGACCGACAAGAAGCGCTGGCTCTGGATGATGGGTTTCACGGTGATGCTGCTGCCGCTGCCCGGCGTGCAGCTGGCGGAAGCCACCGGCTGGTCGGTGTTCTACTGGTTCGCCCCCCTGTTCATCTACACGGTGATCCCGTTCCTCGACTGGGTCATCGGCACCGACGCCAGCAACCCGCCCGAAAGCGCGGTGCCGGCGCTCGAGGCCGACCGCTACTACCGGCACATCGTCTACGTCGCCGTCGCGATCGAATACGTGATCTGGATCTGGGCCTTCCATTACCTCGCGACCGCGGACTTGCACTGGTTCGAGCAGCTCGGCCTCGCCATCTCGGCCGGCGGCATCGCCGGCGTGTCGATCAACACCGCGCACGAGCTCGGCCACAAGACCGATCCGGCC
>JANNLM010000114.1:0-3625 GCA_031396825.1 Gammaproteobacteria bacterium
ACAATGAGCTTCAGTCCGCGCATGCGTTGCTCCCGGGGGGAAAGCGCGGATGTTACGCCACCGGCATAGACCAATGAAAACAGTGGAGGCGAACTTCGACGGGCTGGTCGGACCCACGCACAACTACGCGGGGCTGGCCTACGGCAACGTCGCCTCGGCGCTCAACGCCGACAAGCCCTCCAACCCGCGCGAAGCGGCGCTGCAGGGCCTGCGCAAGATGAAGGCGCTGCAGGACCTCGGGCTGGCGCAGGGCGTGCTGCCGCCGCACGAGCGCCCGCACCTGCCGACGCTGCGCGCGCTGGGCTTCGGCGGCCGCGACACCGAGGCGCTTGCCGCCGCGCGCCGCGAGGCCCCCGGCCTGCTGGCGGCGTGCAGCTCGGCCTCCGCCATGTGGGTGGCCAACGCCGCCACCGTCTCGGCCAGCGCCGACACCACCGACGGCCGTGCGCATTTCACGCCGGCCAACCTGTGCACGCAGCTGCACCGCGCGCTCGAGCCGCGCGTCACCGCGCGCGTGCTGAAGGCGGTGTTCCCGGACAAGTCGCGCTTCGCGCACCACGCGCCGCTGCCGGCGACGCCGCACTTCGGCGACGAGGGCGCCGCCAACCACACGCGGCTGTGCTGGGGTTACGGCGCGCGCGGCCTCGAGATCTACACCTACGGCCGCGGCACCGACGCCGACCCCGGGCCGCAGCGCTACCCGGCGCGCCAGACACGCGCCGCCAGCGAGGCGGTCGCGCGCCTGCACGGGGTGCGGCCGGGCCACGCCTTCTTCGTGCAGCAGAACCCGGCGGTCATCGACAACGGCGTGTTCCACAACGACGTCATCGCGGTCGGCAACCGCGAGGTGCTGATGTACCACCAGCACGCCTACCTGCACACCGCGTCGCTGACGGAGTGGATCACGGCGAACCTCGAGGGCGCCGAGCCGGTGTTCGTGCAGGTCGACGCCGCCGACGTCTCGGTGGAGGACGCCGTGCGCAGCTACCTGTTCAACAGCCAGCTGGTGTGCCCGCCGGACGGCACCACGCGGCTGATCGCGGCGCAGGAATGCCGCGAGGTCCCGGCGGTGTCGGACTACCTGGACAACCTGGTCGCCGACCCGGCCAACCCGATCAAGCACGTGCACGTGTTCGACCTGCGCCAGTCGATGAACAACGGCGGCGGTCCCGCCTGCCTGCGCCTGCGCGTGCCGCTGGCGCCGGCCGAGCAGGCCGCGGTGAACCCGGCGTGCTGGCTGAGCCCCCAGAAGTTCATCGAGCTGCGCGAGTGGATCACGCGCAACTACCGCGACCGGCTCACCCTTGCCGACCTCGCCGACCCGCAACTGCTCGACGAGTCGCGCCGCGCGCTCGACGAGCTGACCCGCCTGCTCGCGCTCGGCGCCATCTACGACTTCCAGCGCGACGCATGACGGCACGCGGCATCCGCATCGCGCTGCTGCTCGCGGTGCTGGCCATGGTCGGGCTCGACGCCTGGCTCACGCGCACGCGCACCACGAGCTGGGAGAACACCCTGCGTGTCTCGGTGTACCCGATCGTGGCCGACGGGCGCGAGGCGACGCACCAGTACGTCGCCGCGCTGACGCGCGAGGACTTCGCGCCGATCGAAGCCTTCCTGCAGGGCGAGGCGTCGCGCTACGGCGTTACGCTGGCCGAGCCGGCGCGCATCTGGCTGCGCCCGCGGCTCGACGAACTGCCGCCACTGCCGCCGCGCGAGCGCAGCCTGCTCGGCACGATGGGCTGGAGCCTGAAGCTGCGCTGGTGGGCCAGCCGGCGCGAGGCCGCGCAGCCCCGGCCGCGCGGCCAGGCGCGCATCTTCGTGCTGTATTACGACCCGGAGACCAGCCCGACCGTGGCACACTCGCTCGGGCTCAAGGAGGGCGTGATCGGCATCGTGCACGCCTTCGCCACGCGCTCGCAGACGCAGGCCAACAACGTCGTCATCGCGCACGAGCTGCTGCACACGCTCGGCGCCACCGACAAGTACGACCCTGCGTCCGGCCTGCCGCGCTACCCGGAGGGCTACGCCGAGCCGGACCTGTCGCCGCGCCACCCGCAGGAATTCGCCGAGCTCATGGGCGGGCGCATCCCGCAGTCGCCCGGGCGCGCCGAGATCCCGCTGGGCCTCGACCAGGTGCAGGTGGGACCGCACACCGCCGCCGAGATCGGCTGGGGGCGCACATGAATACCCTGCGCTGGAGCTGGCACCGCTGGGAACAGCTGACCCCCGACGTGCTGTACGCCTTCCTGCGCCTGCGCAGCGCCATCTTCGTGGTCGAGCAGGACTGCGTGTTCGGCGAGATGGACGGCCGTGATCCGCAGTGCGAGCACCTGTGCGGCTGGAGCGGCACGGAACAGACCCCGTACCAGCGGCTGGTGCCGCCCGGCGTGCGCACGCCCGAGGTGGCCCTGGGCCGCGTGGTGGTGGCGCAGGCGGCGCGCGGCACCGGGCTCGGACGCGCCATCATGCTGGAGGGCCTCGCTCGCTGCGCGCAGCGCTACCCCGGCCAACCCGTGAAAGTCTCCGCGCAGCAGCACCTCGAGGAGTTCTACCGGACCCTGGGCTTCGCCACGGTTGGCGCGCCCTACGACGAGGACGGCATCATGCACGTCGACATGATCCGCAACGCCTAGCCTCTATACTGCGCGCCGATGTACACGACCTACTTCGGCCTCCGGGAGATGCCCTTCTCCATCACCCCGGACCCGGCCTATCTCTACATGAGCCCGCGCCACCAGGAGGCGCTGGGCCACCTGCTCTACGGCACCGGCCAGTACGGCGGCTTCGTGCAGCTCACCGGCGAGGTCGGTACCGGCAAGACCACCGTGGTGCGCGCCCTGCTGGCGCAGAAGCTGGAACACGTGGACGTGGCCGTGATCCTGAACCCGCGCCAGAACGAGGAGGAGTTCGTTGCCTCGATCTGCGACGAGCTGCACGTGAAGTACCCCAGGAAGGGCACGCTCAAGTCGCGCGTCGACGCGCTCAACGTTCACCTGCTGAAAGCGCACGCGGAGGGCCGGCGCACCGTGCTGATCATCGACGAGGCGCAGAACCTGCCGCCCGCCGTGCTCGAGCAGGTGCGCCTGCTGACCAACCTCGAGACCGACAAGGAAAAGCTGCTGCGCATCATGCTGGTCGGCCAGCCCGAGCTGGCCGCGCTGCTGGGACGCCCCGACCTGCGCCAGTTGGCGCAGCGCATCACGGCGCGCTACCACCTGACGCCGCTCGAGCGGCACGAGGCCGCCGAGTACATCGGCCACCGCCTGCAGGTCGCCGGCGGCGACCCCGCGGTGTTCGCGCCGCGCGCCGTCGACGCCGTCCACCAGCAGGCGCGCGGCGTGCCGCGGCTGATCAACATCCTGTGCGACCGCGCGCTGCTCGGCGCGTACGCCACCGGCGTGCGCGAAGTGACCCCGGAGATCGTGGAGCGCGCCGCGGCCGAGATCGGCGGCCAGGCCGAGCCGGCGGCGCGCCGCCACTTCACGCTGGCGGATGCGGCCCTCATCACCCTCATCGTCGGCATCGGCGCCGCCTGGTTCTGGTTCGAGGCGCAACCCGCGCCGCCGGCGCTTGCGGCCGCGCCGCTGCCGGCCGCCGTCGAAGTCCCCGCGCCGGCCCCCGC
>JANNLM010000122.1:0-4095 GCA_031396825.1 Gammaproteobacteria bacterium
ATGGTGTGCCGGCAGGGCACGACGTTCGCCGCCACGCGCGGCAGCACCAAGCCGCTCGAAGCGATCGCCAAGGCCATGCGCGCGGCTGGCATGGACCTCAAGGAATTCTCGCTGCCGCCCGAACTGAAGGACCTGGGCAAGCCGACGGACCAGGTGCTCGCGGCCAAGGAAGCGGGCGAGAAGAAGAAGGCCGCTGCGGCGGCGGAAGCAGCGGCAGCAGCAGGGACACCCAAGACCGAATGAAAGCCATCGTCTGCAAAGCCTTCGGGCCGCCGGAATCGCTGGTGCTCGAAGAGGTGCCGTCGCGCCCGTTGGGCAAGAACGAAGTGCGCATCGCGGTGAAGGCCGCGGGCGTGAACTTCCCGGACACGCTGATCATCCAGGGCAAGTACCAGCTCAAGGCCGAGCCGCCGTTCACGCCGGGCGCCGAAGTCGCCGGCACGGTGGTCGAGGCCGGCGAGAAGGTCAAGAACGTGCGCGCCGGCGATGCGGCCGTCGCGCTGGTGCCCACCGGCGGCTACGCCGAGGAAGTCGTGGCGTCGGCCGAGATGGTGATGCCGCTGCCACGCGACATGGACTTCAAGGACGCCGCCGGCTTCCCGATGATCTACGGCACCTCGTACCACGCCCTCAAGCAGCGCGCGCAGCTCAAGCCCGGCGAGACGCTGCTGGTGCTCGGCGCCGCGGGCGGCGTGGGCCTGGCCGCGCTGCAACTCGGCAAGCTGATGGGCGCGCGCGTGATCGCGGCGGCCAGCAGCGACGACAAGCTCGCGTTCTGCAAGTCGCAGGGCGCCGACGAGGTCGTGAACTACACCAAGGAGAGCCTCAAGGAATCGGTGAAAAAGCTGACCAAGGGGCAGGGCGCGGACGTGATCTACGACCCGGTCGGCGGCGACCTCTCGCAGGACTGCTTCTCGTGCATCAACTGGAACGGCCGCCACCTCGTGGTCGGCTTCGCCGCCGGCAAGATCCCGGAACTCGCGCTGAACCGGCTGCTGCTCAAGGGCGCCAGCGCGGTCGGCGTGTTCTGGGGCGCGTTCGTGGCGCGCGAGCCGAAGCTGAACTGGGAGAACTTCCAGCAGCTGTTCGCCTGGTACGGCGAGGGCAAGCTCAAGCCGCACGTGTCGAAGGCCTACCCGCTGGCGCAGGCAGGCGTGGCGCTGCGCGACATGCTGGAGCGCAGGGTGACGGGGAAGGTCGTCCTCGTTCCCTGACGCCCAGGGCATGTTCAAGAACATCCTCGTCCTGTGCACCGGCAACATCTGCCGTAGTCCGATGGCGGAAGCGGTGCTGCGCGAGCGGCTCAATGCCCCGGGCATCACCATCGCTTCCGCCGGCACCTCGGCGCTGGTCGGCGAGCCGGCGGAGCCGCTGGCGATCGAGGTCGCCGGGCAATACGGCTTCGACCTCGCGGCGCACCGCGCGCGTCAGGCGCTGGCGCCGCTGCTGGTCGAGGCCGACCTGGTGCTGGTGATGACGCACGCGCACGCCGACTGGGTCCACGAGCGCATCCCCGCGCTGCGCGGGCGCGTGCAGCTGCTCGGCCGCTGGCGCGAGCAGGAGGTGCCCGACCCCTACGGCCGTGACCGCGCGACCTACCTGCGGGTGTTCGAGCAGATCGACGACTGCGTCGCCGACTGGCTGCCGCGGCTGGCGTGACCCGGGGGCTATAATTTCGCCCCCCATGAGCACGCCCCCCAAAGCCCCTACTCCGAAAGTGTTCATTCGCACCTACGGGTGCCAGATGAACGAGTACGACTCGGCCAAGATGGCCGACGTGCTGGCGCGCTCGCACGGTTACGAGCGCACCCAGGTCCCGGAGGACGCCGACCTGCTGCTGATCAACACCTGCTCGGTGCGCGAGAAGGCGCAGGAAAAGGTGTTCTCGGAGCTGGGTCGCTGGAAGGACTGGAAGGCGGACCGGCCCCGGCCGCGTGATCGGCGTCGGCGGCTGCGTGGCGAGCCAGGAGGGCAAGGCGCTTGCACAGCGGGCGCCGCAGGTGGACCTCGTGTTCGGCCCGCAGACGCTGCACCGCCTGCCGGCGCTGCTGGAGCAGGCCAGGGCCACCGGCAAGGCCGCGATCGACATCAGCTTCCCCGAGATCGAGAAGTTCGACTGCCTGCCGCCGCCGCGCGCCGAGGGCGTCACCGCGTTCGTCTCGATCATGGAAGGCTGCAGCAAGTACTGCACCTTCTGCGTGGTGCCGTACACGCGCGGCGAGGAAATCAGCCGGCCGTTCGATTCCGTCATGAAGGAATGCGAGGCTCTGGTCGACCAGGGCGTGCGCGAGATCACGCTGCTCGGCCAGAACGTCAACGCCTGGCGCGGCGCGATGCCGGGTGGCGAGACCTGCGACCTCGCGCTGCTGATCGAGCACCTGGCGCAGCTCGACGGGCTGGAGCGCATCCGCTTCACCACCTCGCATCCGGTCGAGTTCGGCGAAACGCTGATCGAGGCCTTCGCCGAAGTGCCCAAGCTGGCCAGCGCCCTGCACCTGCCGGTGCAGTCCGGCTCGGACCGCATCCTCGGCGCGATGAAGCGTGGTCATACGCGCTCTCAGTACCTGGAGAAGGTTAGGCGGGTGCGCGAGGCGCGTCCCGGGATCTCGCTGTCGTCCGATTTCATCGTCGGCTTCCCCGGCGAGACGGATGACGATTTCCGCGCCACGCTCGGCTTGATCGAGGACGCGCGGTTCGACTGCGCTTTCTCGTTCGGGTATTCGCCGCGTCCGGGCACGCCGGCGGCGAACCTGCGCGACGCCATTGCCGCGGCGGAGAAAGACCGCCGCCTGCACGAGCTGCAGGCGCGCGTGCGCGAGTTCGACGACGCCTTCAGGCGCGCCATGGTCGGCACGACCCAGGCGGTGCTGGTCGAGCGCGCCTCCGATCGTGGCAACGGCCAGCTCACCGGCCGGACTTCGACCAACCGCGCGGTCAACTTCGACGGGCCGGACGCCCTGATCGGCCGCATCGTCGACGTCAGCGTGACCGAGGCGCTGACGAACTCGTTGAGAGGTCGGCTCGCGACGGCCCCTCACCCTGACCCTCTCCCCGCAAGCGGGGAGAGGGAACGCGCGCTCGCATGAAGCGCCGAGCCGAGACCGCGCAGCAGCGCCTGGACCTGGTGCTCGAGCCCGACGACTCGCAGCGCCTGGCCAACCTGGGCGGCCCGTTCGACGCGCACCTGCGCCAGATCGAACTGCGCCTGGGGATCGAGATCCGCGCGCGCGGCAACCGCTTCCGCCTGGTCGGCCCGGAGGGCGACATCGCGCGCGGCGAGGACGTCCTGCGCGCGCTGTTCGCGCTGGCCGAGGACGCGCCGCTGTCGGCCGAGCACGTGCACCTGGCGCTGGCCGAGCAGCAGGGGCCGGCGGTCGCGGTGGCGCCGGCCGAGGAGAACGGCGAGATCGTGGTGCGCACCAAGCGCGGCACGGTGCGCGGCCGCAGCGACCGCCAGCGCGAGTACCTGCGCGACATCGCCACGCACGATTTGACCTTCGGCATCGGCCCGGCCGGCACCGGCAAGACCTACCTCGCGGTGGCCTCGGCGGTGCAGGCGCTCGAGTCCGACCGCGTGCGCCGCATCGTGCTGACGCGCCCGGCGGTCGAGGCGGGGGAGAAGCTCGGCTTCCTGCCCGGCGACATGGCGCAGAAGGTGGATCCTTACCTGCGGCCGCTGTACGACGCCTTGTACGAGATGCTCGGCTTCGAGCGCGTGGCGCGGCTGGTCGAGCGCGCGGTGATCGAAGTGGCGCCGCTGGCCTTCATGCGGGGAAGGACGCTCTCAGAATCGTTCCTGATTCTCGATGAGGCACAGAACACGACGATCGAGCAGATGAAGATGTTCCTGACCCGCATCGGCTTCGGCAGCGTGGCGGTGGTCACGGGTGACATCACCCAGACCGACCTGCCGAAACACCAGGCCTCGGGCCTCAGGCAGGCCATGGAAGTGCTCAAGGACGTGCCGGCGATCCGCTTCCGCATGTTCGAGAAGCAGGACGTGGTGCGCCACCCGCTGGTGCAGTCGATCGTGCACGCCTACGAGCTGCACGACGCCAGGGAGCCGCGGTCCTGATCACGATCCAGCGGGCGGTG
>JANNLM010000140.1:0-1977 GCA_031396825.1 Gammaproteobacteria bacterium
GGAGATGGTGATGCCGGGCGACAACGTGCAGATGACGGTGGAGCTGATCAACCCGATCGCGATGGAAGCGCAGGTGCGCTTCGCCATCCGTGAGGGTGGCCGCACCGTCGGCGCCGGCGTGGTCACCAAGATCCTCGCCTAGACAACCGCCCGAACCGGCCTTTTTGGCCGGTTTTGGGGCTGGCAAGGGGGGTCCAGGGGTCCTGACAGGGGGTTCAGAAGGGGTCTGGGCGGGTTTCCAGGCCAGAACTGGCCCGATTTTCGCGTATTTGGGCTTTCCTAAACGGAAACAGCCCCATATAATGCGCGGCTCCCCATTTTGCTTTTACGTGCACAGCGCGAGCGTACCCCAGGGCAGTAGCTCAACTGGTAGAGCGACGGTCTCCAAAACCGTAGGTTGAGGGTTCGAGACCTTCCTGCCCTGCCAACTCCAGCCCTGCCCAGGTCGAGCGCGCGAGCCGTAACGATTCGCCGGATGAACACCCAGCAACAGCCTGTTGAAATCAAAGCCGCCGCGCCGCTGGACACGCTGCTGCTCGCGCTCGCCGTGGCTGCCGTCGTCGGCGGCATCGTCGCGTTCTATTACTTCGTCGGCCAGATCAACGTCACCGTGCGCGTGCTGATCGTGCTCGCGGGCCTCGGCGTCGCCGCCGGCCTCGCGTACCAGACCGCCGCCGGCAGGACCACGCTCGGGTACATCCGCGGCTCGGCTGTCGAGTTGCGCAAGACCACCTGGCCGACGCGCCAGGAGAGCCTGCAGGCGACGCTGATGATCGCGGTGGTCGTGCTGATCGCCGCGCTGCTGCTGTGGGGCCTGGATTCGATGCTGCTCTGGGGAGTGAAGAGTGTCACTGGCCGAGGCTGAACCCATGACCGAGACCGCCACCGCGACCATGCATTGGTACGTCGTCCACGCGTACTCGCAGTACGAGAACAGCGTGAAGAAGGCGCTGCTGGAGCGCATCAAGCGCGCCGGCCTGGAGCCCAAGTTCGGCCAGATCCTGGTTCCGACCGAAGAGGTCATGGAGATCAAGGACGGCGTCAAGCGCATGACCGAGCGCAAATTCTTCCCGGGCTACGTCCTCGTGCAGATGGCGATGGACGAGGAGACCTGGCATCTCGTGAAGTCCACGCCGAAGGTCATGGGGTTCATCGGCGGCACGCCGGACAAGCCGGCGCCGATCTCGGAGAAGGAAGCCAAGCGCATCCTCAACCAGGTCGAGGAGTCGGTCGAGAAGCCGAAGCCCAAGACGCTGTACGAGCCGGGCGAGGGCGTGCGCGTCATCGACGGCCCGTTCGCGGACTTCACCGGCGTGGTCGAGGAAGTCAATTACGAGAAGAACCGGCTGCGCGTCGCGGTTCTGATCTTCGGCCGGTCCACGCCGGTCGAGCTGGAATTTTCACAGGTCGAGAAAGCGTAAAGGATTGGGTAGGAGCGCCTTTAGGCGCGATTCGTTTAACCCCCCGGGAGCCCGCAGTGGTCTGGGCGCTTGAACCGGCAAGGAGAGTAGAGACATGGCAAAGAAAGTACAGGCCTACGTCAAGCTGCAGATTCCTGCAGCGAAGGCGAATCCATCACCGCCGGTCGGTCCCGCACTGGGCCAGCAGGGCGTGAACATCATGGAGTTCTGCAAGCAGTTCAACGCTGCGACGCAGAAGATGGAGCCGGGCATGCCGATTCCCGTGATCATCACGGTGTACTCGGATCGCTCGTTCACCTTCATCACCAAGACGCCGCCGGCGACCGTGCTGATCAAGAAGGCCATCGGCCTGGAGTCGGGCAGCCCGACGCCGAACAGCAAGAAGGTCGGCAAGATCTCGCGCAAGCAGCTCGAGGAGATCGCCAAGATCAAGTGGCCGGACATCAACGCCGGCAGCATGGAAGCCGCCATCAAGACCATCGCGGGCTCGGCCCGTTCGATGGGCGTCGACGTGGAGGGCTGATCATGAAAAGCGCAAAGCTCTCGAAGCGCCAGA
>JANNLM010000143.1:0-6171 GCA_031396825.1 Gammaproteobacteria bacterium
TCGGGGGAGAGCGCGCCCAGCGACATGCCGGCCGAATCGAAGCGCTTGAACAGCGCCTCGACCGGCTCGACCTGATCCAGCGGCAGTGGCTGGGCCGCGAGCTTGAGCTTGAGCAGGTCGCGCAACATCGCCGGCGGCCGCTCGTTCACCAGCGCGGCGAATTTCTCGTAGTCGGACCACTCGCCCGAGCGCACCGCCTGGTGCAGCGTGCCGATGATATCGGGGTTATAAGCGTGGTACTCCTCGCCGTGCACGAACTTCATCAGGCCGCCCTGGGCGATCGCCTTGCGCGCGCTCCAGGCGCGGTCGGCCAGCGCCTGCTGCTCGGCCTGCAGGTCCTCAAAGCGCGCGCCCTTGATGCGCGACACGGTGTCGGCGAAGCACAGTCCGACCACGTCGTCGGACAGGCCGACGATCTCGAACAACTCGGCGCCGCGGTAGCTCGACACCGTCGCGATGCCCATCTTCGAGATGATCTTGTAAAGACCCTTGTTGATGCCCTTGCGGTAGGCGTGCGAGAGCTCGGACTCTTCCTTGTGCTGGATCTCGCCCGAGCGCTTCATCTCGTACAGCGAGGCGTAGGCCAGGTACGGGTAGATCACCGAGGCGCCGTAGCCGATCAGGCAGGCAAAGTGGTGCGGGTCGCGCGCGGTCGCGGTCTCGACCAGGATGTTGCAGTCGCAACGCAGGCCCTCGCGGATCAGGCGGTCCTGCACCGCGCCGGTGGCGAGCAGCGCGTGGATCGGCAGCTTGCCCTTCTCGATCTTGCGGTCCGACAGCACCAGCACGACCTTGCCGGCCCTGACCGCCGCGACCGCCTTCTCGCACACCATCTCGATGGCGCGCTGCAGCCCCAGGCCCGCTTCGTAGTTGAGGTCGATGATCTCGTGCGCGTACTTGGGATCCTTCTTGCCGATGGCAAGCAGCTTCTTGAATTTCTCCTCGCTCAACACCGGCGAGTCGACCATGAGGCGGCTGGCGCGCTCGGGCGTCTCGTCGAACATGTTGCCCTCGGCGCCCAGGCAGCACTCCAGCGACATCACGATCTGCTCGCGCAGCGGGTCGATCGGCGGGTTGGTCACCTGCGCGAACTGCTGGCGGAAATAGTCGTACAGCGGGCGCTCCTTCTCCGACAGCACCGCGAACGGCGTGTCGTCGCCCATCGAGCCCACGGCTTCCGCGCCGGCCTCGGCCAGCACGCGCACCACTTCCACCCGCTCCTCGTTGGTCAGCGCGAACATCTTCTGGTGGACGACGATGTCCTCGGGCTTCATGCGCTCGAGGTGCTCGGGCTTGTCGGACAGCTTGGCCTCGAGCCGCAGCACGTTTTCCTTGAGCCACTTCTTGTACGGCTTGCGCTCGGCGAGCATGCGGTCGATCTCGGCCGGCCGCAGCAGGCCGCCGGCCTCGGTATCGACCGCGAGGATCTGGCCCGGGCGCAGGTGGCCCTTCTCGACCACGTCGCGCGGGTCGTAGTCGTACATGCCGATTTCGGAAGCCAGCGTGATGTGGCGGTCGCGCGTGATGACGTAGCGCGTCGGCCGCAGGCCGTTGCGGTCGGTGGCGCAGATCGCGTAGCGGCCGTCGGTCAGCACGATGCCGGCGGGGCCGTCCCACGGCTCCATCTGCTGGCTGTTGTACTCGTAGAACGCGCGCACGTCCGGGTCGAGGTTCTCGATGTTCTGCCAGGCCGGCGGGATCAGGGCGCGCAGCGCGGCGAACATGTCCATGCCGCCGGCCAGCAGCAACTCGAGCATGTTGTCGAGCGACTGCGAATCCGAGCCGGACATCGACACGAGAGGTTCTATGGCGGCTATGTCGGGCAGGTCCTTGCACTGGTACTTGCTGGCGCGGGCCACCGCCCACTTGCGGTTGCCGCTGATGGTGTTGATCTCGCCGTTGTGGGCGAGGAAGCGGAACGGGTGGGCCAGGCGCCAGGTCGGCAGCGTGTTGGTCGAGAAGCGCTGGTGGAACACCACCACCGAGGACTCCAGCGACTCGTCGCGCAGCTCCGGGTAGAACACCGGCAGGAACGCCGGCATCACCAGCGCCTTGTAGACGATGACGCGGCACGACAGGTGCGTGACGTAGAAGTCGCCGTCGGCGTCACACAGCTTCTCGGCGCGACGGCGCGCCTTGAACAGGCGCAGCTCGAACTCGAACTTGTGCATGGCGTCGGGCGCGGCGACGAAGGCCTGCTCGACGCGCGGCAGCGTCTTGAGCGCCTCGGCGCCGCAGGCCGCCGGATCGGTCGGCACGACCCGCCAGCCGGCCAGGGTCAGGCCGTTGAACGCGCAGGCCTCGGCCAGCACCGCCTTCTGCCGCTCGCGGCGGGAGGCGTCCTGCGACAGGAAGATGTTGCCGACGCTGTAGTTGGGGCCGATCGGGATGCCGAGCTCGGCGGCGCGCGCGCGCAGGAAGCCGTCGGGCTTCTTCATCAGCAGGCCGCAGCCGTCGCCGGTCTTGCCGTCGGCGGCGATGGCGCCGCGGTGGGTCATGCGGTCGAGCGCGCCGATGGCCGTCGACACCGCCCAGTGGCTGGCCTTGTCGTCCATCTGGGCGATCAGGCCGAAGCCGCAGGCGTCTTTTTCGAAGGATTCCCGGTAGAGCCCGGGGCCGGGGGCGTCGGTGACGCCGCCGGAGGCGGAATGCGGGCGGTCGAGCCCGTCGTGGCGCAGCATGTTCTTTACCCTCGCGACCATTCACCCAACGAGCCGGGCCCCTCCGGAGAGGTGGCGCGGGATCCGTTTTCTGGTTGTGGATTGCCGCTATGCAGCAAAACTATAGACGATTACCCGGCCAGGCGCTCGTACTCCCTTTCCGCGTAACGGTCGGTCATGCCGGCGATGTAATCCGCCACCACCCGGGCCCGCCCGGCCTTGCCGCCGGCGCGCCCGGCCTTGCGGACGTCCGCGTAGTGCTCGGCCGGCATCAGCCGCGGCTGCTCGAAGAAATCCTTGAACAGCCGCGTGATGACTTCGTGCGCCGACAGCGTCATGCGGTGCACGCGCTCGTGCCGGTACATGTGCCGGTAGAGGAACTGCTTGAGGGCGGTGGCCTCGCGGCGCAGCTTCGGGCTGAACGCCACCAGCGGCTTTTTCTGCGCCCGCACGCCGTCAATGTCGGCCGGCGCGGCGGCGGCCAGGTTGGCGCGCGTGGTGTCGGTCAGGTCGGTGACCAGCGTGCTGATCAGCCGGCGGATGGTCTCGTGGCGCAGCTGCTTGGGCGTGAGCTTGCGATAGGTGCGGCGCACGACCTTGAGGTGGCGCGCCACCAGCGGCACGGTCTCGAGCTGCGCGAAGCTCAGCAGCCCGGCGCGCAGGCCGTCGTCGAGGTCGTGGTTGTTGTAGGCGATCTCGTCGGCGAGGTTCGCGACTTGCGCCTCGAGACCGGGCTGCCGGCGCTTGAGGAAACGCTCGCCGAGCTCGCCGAGCTCGCGCGCGCGGCGCCGGCTGCAGTGCTTGAGGATGCCCTCGCGCGCCTCGAAGGTCAGGTTGAGGCCGCGGAAGCTGGCGTACTTGTCCTCGAGCTCGTCCACCACGCGCAGCGACTGCGCGTTGTGCTCGAAACCGCCGTAGGGCCGCATGCACGCGTTCAGCGCGTCCTGGCCGGCGTGGCCGAACGGCGTGTGGCCGAGGTCGTGCGCCAGGGCGATGGCCTCGGACAGGTCTTCGTTGAGCGCGAGGTTGCGCGCCAGCGTGCGCGCGATCTGCGCCACCTCGAGCGAGTGCGTCAGGCGCGTGCGGAACAGGTCGCCCTCGTGGTTGACGAAGACCTGGGTCTTGTATTCGAGGCGGCGGAACGCGGTGGAGTGGACGATGCGGTCGCGGTCGCGCTGGAACTCGGTGCGCGAGCCGGCGGGCGGCTCGCGGAAGCGCCGCCCGCGGGAGTGCGCGGGATCGGCGGCGTAGGGCGCCAGCATCACGAGCAGAACTGCTCGAGCGTCTGCTGCAGGCTCGCGGGATCGAATTCGGCGGTGACGACCGCCTCGCCGAGCGCCCGCAGCAGTACCAGCCGCAGCTTGCCGGCCTGCACTTTCTTGTCGTGTCCCATCAGCTCGAGGAAGCGCTGCGGGGTCAGTCCCTTCGGCGGGCGCCGCGGCAGGCCTGCGCGTTGCACCAGGGCCTGCGCGCGGGCGGCGTCGGCCGCCGGCAGCCAGCCCAGGCGTTGCGACAGGTCGGCCGCCATGCACAAGCCGACCGCGACCGCCTCGCCGTGCAACCAGTCCTCGTAACCGACGTGCGTCTCGACGGCATGGGCGAAGGTATGGCCAAGGTTCAGCAGCGCGCGTGCCCCGGACTCGCGCTCGTCCTGCTCCACGATGCGCGACTTCATCCGGCAGCAATGCTCCACGGTCGTGGCGAGCGTGGCCGGGTCGAGCGCGAGCAGCGCGTCGAGGCTCGACTCGAGCTGGCGGAAGAACGCGCCGTCGCCGAGCAAGCCGTACTTGATCACCTCGGCGACGCCGGCCAGCAGCTCGCGCCGCGGCAGCGTCTTCAGCGTGTCGAGGTCGGCGACCACCGCGCGTGGCTGGTGGAACGCGCCAATCAGGTTCTTGCCGCGCGCGTGGTTGACGCCGGTCTTGCCGCCGACCGACGAGTCCACCTGCGCCAGCAGCGTCGTCGGCAGCTGGAGCAGGTCCACGCCGCGCTGGCAGGTCGCGGCCGCGAATCCGGCCAGGTCGCCGATCACGCCGCCGCCGAGAGCAATCACCACGCCGTCGCGCGGCAGCTTCGACTCGAGCAGCCAGTCGAGCACGCGGCCGGCGTTGTCGAAGGTTTTCTGCGCCTCGCCGGCCGGCAGCACCAGGCAGTGCGCGGGGTCCAGCGCCAGCACCTTGCGCACCGGCTCGAGGTAGTGCGCGGCGACGTTGCGGTCGGTGACCAGCCGGCAGGCGCGGCCGTGGGCCTCGGCGAAGGCGCGTGGGTTGCCGAGCAGGCCGTGGCCGATGCGGATCGGGTAGTCGCGCGAGCCGAGTTCGATCTGGAGGGTGTGCACGTCAGGCTGCCGCCGTGTCGAGGTGGCGCCCGATGTCCTGGGCGAGGTTGCGGGCGTTGCCGCCGTCGGCGTCGATGACGAGGTCGGCCACCTCGCGGTACAGCGGGTCGCGCACGCCGAACAGGCGCTCGAGCGTCTCGCGCGGGTCGCCCGACTGCAGCAGCGGCCGCGATTCGGTGCGCCCCGTGCGGCGCAGCTGGTGGTCCACCGAGGCGCGCAGGTAGACCACGAAGCCGCGCCCGGCCAGGTGCTGGCGGTTGTCGGGGTCCAGCACCGCGCCGCCGCCGGTGGCGAGCACCAGGCCGTGCCCGGCGGTGAGCTCGGCGATGACCTGCTTCTCGCGCTTGCGGAAGCCGGCCTCGCCCTCCTTCTCGAAGATGAACGCGATGTCCACGCCGGTGCGCTGCTCGACCTCGTGGTCGGAGTCGGCGAAGGTCATGCCGCGCAGCTCGGCCAGCCGCCGGCCCACGGTGGTCTTGCCCGCGCCCATGGGGCCGACCAGGAAGATGTTGGAGCGTGAACGCATCGCGGGATTCTACCGGCCCCAAGCAAACGGGGCGCCCGTAGGCGCCCCGGTTGGTGCTGCGTGCGGCCTCAGTTGACGCGGATGCCCTCGCCGAGAATCTTCGGCGTCACGAAGATCAGCAGCTCGCGCTTGTTGTTGACCGCGTTGGTGGTGCGGAACAGGTAGCCGAGCAGCGGCAGGTCGCCGAGCAGCGGCACCTTCGTGACCGAGAAGCTCTGGGTCTGCTGGTACACGCCGCCGAGCACGACCGTCTCGCCGTTGCTGACCAGCACCTGCGTGGTGACTTCGCGCGTGTCGATCGACGGGATTTGGCCGAGGCCGCTGTTGACGTCCTGGCCGCGGCTGTCGTTCTTGACGTTGAGGTCCATGATGATGCGGTCGTCCGGCGTGATCTGCGGGGTGACCTGCAGCGCCAGCACCGCCTTCTTGAAGCTGACCGAGGTGGCGCCGCTGCTGGACGCTTCCTGGTACGGGATTTCCACGCCCTGCTCGATCGAGGCTTGCTTCGAGTTGGCCGTGACCACGCGCGGCGTCGACAGCACCTCGCCCCGGCCTTCGGCCTGCAGCGCCGACAGCTCGAGGTCGACGAGGTAGTTCGAGCCGAGGATGGCGAAGCCGATGCGGCCGGCGGACGCGACCGGCAGGTT
>JANNLM010000196.1:0-1865 GCA_031396825.1 Gammaproteobacteria bacterium
GCCCCGACCTGGACCGCAAGCAGCGCAAGGCCGAGCTCGAGCGCCTGCTGGAGGAGCTGCACATCGGCCACATCCGCGAAGGCGAGGGCCTGTCGCTGTCCGGCGGCGAGCGCCGGCGTGTCGAGATCGCGCGCGCGCTCGCGGCCAACCCGCGCTTCATCCTGCTCGACGAGCCGTTCGCCGGCGTCGACCCGATCGCGGTCAAGGACATCCACCACATCATCACGCACCTTCGCGACCGCGGCATCGGCGTGCTGGTGACCGACCACAACGTGCGCGAGATGCTGAAGATCTGCGCGCGCGCGTACATCCTCAACGCCGGCCAGGTCATCGCCGAAGGCACGCCCGACGCGATCGAGGCCGACGAGACTGTGAGGAAGGTATACCTGGGCGAAGATTTCAAGCGCTGAGGGAGTAGACTAGGCCGCGAAGAAATCCGCACTGCCAGATGAAACAGTCGCTCCACCTCCGGGTCGGCCAGACCCTTGCCATGACGCCGGCGCTGCAGCAGGCGATCAAGCTGCTGCAACTCTCCAGCCTCGACCTCCAGCAGGAGATCCGCCAGGCGGTCGAGTCCAACCTCATGCTGGAGTTCGACGAGGACGACGGCGCCGGCCCGTCGATCGACGAGCAGGCCGCGGGCACTGACGGCTCCGAGCCCGCGGTCGACGGCGAACCGGCCGATTCCGGCGAGCCCGCGGAGGTCGCCCCCGAAGACACGCCGGTCGACGTCGAGTGGGAGGAGGCGTACGAGTCCACCACGCCAGGCACCGGCAAGTCGGCGCAGGACGAGGAAGACCTCTACGATTTTCGCCAGGCCAACCTGACCACCGAGCGCTCGCTGCGCGAGCACCTGGTCTGGCAGGCCGAGCTGGCGCCGTTCGACGACGGCGCCGGCGACGTCGCGATGCACCTGATCGACGCCATCAACGACGATGGCTACCTCGAGGACTTCCCGGGGGTCTGCGAGCGCCTGAAGGCCAGCATGGGCGTGGACGCGGCGCGCGTGGAGGCGGTGCTGAAGCTGGTGCAGGATTTCGACCCCGCCGGCGTCGGCGCGCGGGACCTCTCGGAATGCCTGCGGCTGCAATTGTTACAGCTGCCGGCGGAGGCGCCGGAACGCGAGCCGGCGCTGAAGGTCGTTACCGAGCACATGGCGCTGCTGGCGCGCCACGACGAGGTCGCCCTGCAGCAGGCCATCGGCCTGGACCCCGAACAGCTGCAGCCGGTGCTGGCGCTGATCCAGTCGCTGCAACCGCACCCGGGGCGCCCCTACCAGGCGCACGAGTCCAATTACGTCGCGCCGGACGTGTTCGTGATCAAGAAGGATGGCCGCTGGCGGGTGTCGCTCAACCCGGACATCGCGCCGAAGGTGCGGCTCAACGCCCAGTACCTGAGCCTGGTGCGGCGGGCGGATTCCAGCAAGGACCAGCAGACGCTCAAGCAGCACCTGCAGGAGGCGCGTTATTTCCTGAGCAGCCTGGAATCCCGCAATGATACGCTGCTCAGGGTGGCCCAGTGCATAGTTGAAGAGCAGCGGGCTTTTCTGGAATATGGTGACGAAGCGATGCGTCCGCTGGTGCTCAGGGACATCGCCGACCGGCTGGGGATTCACGAATCCACGGTGTCGAGAGCGACGGCTAATAAATACATGCTCACCCCGCGCGGCCTCTACGAACTCAAGTATTTCTTCTCCAGCCACGTGCAGACCGTGCAGGGCGGCACCTGCTCCGCCACCGCCATCCAGGCCATGATCAAGCGCCTGGTCACCGGCGAGCCGCCGCACGAGCCGCTCTCCGACAGCACGCTGGCCGACTTGTTGCTGAAGGACGGCATCCGCGTCGCGCGCCGCACCGTCGCCAAGT
>JANNLM010000220.1:0-3250 GCA_031396825.1 Gammaproteobacteria bacterium
TGGGCCGACCGTAGGCGGCCAGCCCCATGACCTTGTACTCGTCGCCGTAACGCGGGAAGCCCAGGTACTGCGTCAGCGCCTCGTAGAAAATGCCCAGCGAATGCGGGAAGTACACGCGACCCTGCAACTCGAGCGCGATGCCCTGCCCCACGCCCCAAGCCACGCTGCTGAAGTCGCCGAAGCCGTCCACCGACAGCACCGCGGCGTGCGGGAACGGCGAGACCAGGAAGGCCGAGGCCAGGTGCGCCAGGTGGTGCTCGACGTGGTGCACCTGCCCGTTGAATTTGTGCTCCGGCAGGCGGCGCGCGAACTCCGCCTCGACCGACAGGCGCTGGCCGCGTGCGCGCAGGCGCTGCAACAGCAACGCCGGGCTGGGCTGGTGCGCGAGCGCGTAGCCGAGCTTGCGCCAGCGATGCGCGCGCGGGTCGGAGTTCACTGCCACGTGCGTGACCTGCTCGAGCTCCACGCCGGCCTGCGCAAGGCAGTAACGGATCGCCTGCTCGGGGAAGCCGGCCCAATGCTTGATGCGGCGGAAACGTTCCTCTTCCGCGGCCGCGACCAGCTCGCCGTCGGCAAACAGCGCCGCGGAGGCGTCGCCGTGGTGGGCGTTGAGCCCGAGGACGTACAGTTTCACGTCGGCTTGTCCGCAGAAACAATCAGGGACTTCCACAGCCACGGCGCGCGCCCCACACCCCGGAAGCGCAGGTTCACGAAGCCCGCCTCGCTCAGCAGCTGACCCAGCGTCGCTTTGCTCCAGAGCTTGATGTGCCCGCTATCCCAGAGCGGATTGGCGTGTGAGTCCCACTGGCCGAGCACCGCAATGGCGAGGTTCTTCAAGTAGCCGTGATAGGGCGTCGTCATGACCAGTCGCCCGCCCGGCTTCAGCGCCGCGAAACAGCCGCGCGCGTAGGTTCGCGGGTCGTACAGGTGCTCGACGACCTCGGTGCTGACGACGACGTCGAAGGACGGCTCGCCCAACCGCTCAAGCAACGTTTCATCGACGTGCGTTTCCTCGAAGCGGCCCTGCGGATGCGCCTCGCGTGCGATCGCAATGCCGGAGCGGCTCAGGTCCACGCCGACAACCGCGCACCCGAGCGCCAGGTACTCGCCACACATCGCGCCGTTGCCACAGCCGAGGTCGAGGAGCCGCATCCCCGGTCGCAGCGGCTCCGAGAACGCGCGTACGACGGGCCACAGTGTCGCGTGCATGTGCGAGGGCAATGCGGATTCGAAGGGAAACTCCAAGTACGGCATTCTCAACCTCCGCGGAGTCGAAAGCGCAGTCGCAGAATTTCTTGCGCCAACACGGTCTCGCTCCAGGCGCGCTGGAAGGCGTACTGCAGGCCAGCGAGCCCTTGCAGCAGGCCACCGCGTACCACGAGGCAGTAGAGCAACACGGCCGCCGGCGCGACGACGACCAAGCGCCGCACGCGATCGGGCCAGCCGAGCGACTGCCACGGCGCGCGCGCGAGCTTCTCCGCCTCGAGCCGGCCGTAGCGGCGCTGCGCCTGCCGCCAGTGCACGAACGGCTTGCGGTCGTCGTGCGCGATGGGCGCTCGCAGGTCGCCCACCTCACCGGACACCTGCAGGCGCTGGGTGTGACCGTCCTGGACGTACGACGCGCGGTCCTTGCGAAACAGCACGGTCACCGGCGGATACAGCGATCCCCACAGACGCTGCCCGCGCACGTAGTAGTCGAAGCGCGCGCGATAGGCCGCCATGCTCTCTTCGGGCTTTAACGCCGCGAGTTCAGCAGCCAGCGCGTCGGACAGCACGTAGTCGGCGTCGAGCGCGAGAATCCACGGCGTGGCAATCCCCGTCTGCCCAATCGCGAAGTTCCACTGCGACGCATGCGAGTCGAACTTGCGCTGGACCAGCGCCACGCGCGGATTGGCCTTGAGCAACGCCAGCGTGGCGTCGGTGCTGAAGCTGTCGACGACGACGATCTGGCGTGCCCAGGCGAGCGCCCCGAGCGTGCGCGGCAGGTTCGGCGCCTCGTTCCAGGTGAGCAACACCGGTGTGATGTGTTCAAGCATGGCGCAGCCGCTCGTAGTGGCCCGCCATCTCGGCGGCGATGCGGTCCCAACTGTAGCGCTCGCGCACCAGCGCCAGCGCCGCCGCCCCCGCTGCGGCGCGACGCGCCGGGTCATCCATCAGGCTGCGAATGGCGTGTGCCAGGGCCGCCGGCGCACCGTCGGCGACGACGCCTGCGCCGCTCGTCTCTACGGCAGCGGCCAGCCCCACGCCTTTCGTCACCACCACCGGGCAGCCCCGTGCCATCGCCTCGAGCGCCGAGTTGCCGAAGTTCTCGGACACCGAGGGCAGCACGAACACCGCGGCCCGGTCCAGCAATGCGCGCTTGGCCTCGCCTTCGACGTAGCCGACGAACTCGACGCGACTAGTCACACCGGCAGCGTCGGCCACGGCGCGCAGGCGCGGTGTCAGGCCCTCTTCGTCGTTGCCGGCGATCACCAGCCGCGCTCTCGGCACGTCGCGCATCGCCTCGATGAGGCGCTCCAGTCCTTTCTTCCAGTTGATGCGGCCCAGGTACAGGATCGTGTCCGTCCTCGTCACGGCCGGGAGCGTGCTAGCGACTTCCACGCCATTGGGGGCGACGAACGTCGCCCGTGGCTCGAGGCCCAGCGTCAGCAGTTCACGCCGCTCCAGCTCGGAGGTGCAGTGCACCGCGGCCGCGGCCTCGATGTTGCGCCGCTCGAATAGCGTGATCCAGGCACGTTTGACCCAGGCGCTGCGCCGCTCGATCAGCTCGCGCACCAGCATGCCGCGTGGCGACAGCACATACGGCACGCCGGCGCTGCGTGCCGCCCGCGCGGCTGCCAGTGTCGGCCACAGGAACACGGAGTGCAGGTGCACGACGTCGGCGCTGCGCACGCCATCGGTCAGCGCCCGCGCCATTGGCGGCGAGAAGTACAGCCGGCGCAGCACGCGGCTCGGGTAGTAGCGAACCGTGACGCCGTCCAGGTTCACGGGCGTCTCGAGCGGCACAGGCGAGTCACCGTCGCCGTCCACGCTCGTCGTCATAACCGAGACTTCATGGCCGGCGCGTGTCAGCGCGCGGCACAGCCCGTGCACCGAGTGGATCGGGCCGCCGTAGCGCACGGCCGGGAGGTAGGTTGGGACGACGTGGAGGATGCGCATCGGGAATCAGCCGCGGCCCGCCGCGGCCCGCAGCGCTGCCACCGTGCCGGCAAGCGCCAGCCCGGGTGAGTAACGTTCGCTCACGCGCTTG
>JANNLM010000261.1:0-3187 GCA_031396825.1 Gammaproteobacteria bacterium
CGTGCTTGCGCAGGTATGCCGGGGCCGCGCACAGCACCATGCGCGTGCCCGCGAGCCGGCGCGACACGAGCGTCGAGTCCGGCAGGCGTGCGATTCGGATCGCAAGATCGAAGCCCTCGTCGACCAGGTCGACGACGCGGTCGCCGAGCGTCACGTCGAGCGTCGCGCCCGGATGCCGCGCCCGGAACTCCGGCCACAGCGGCGCGAGGTGGACGATCCCGAAGGAGAGCGGCGCGGTGATGCGCAGCAGGCCGGTCACCTGGCGGGCGCGGGTCATGACGTCGCCTTCCGCGGATTCGAGGTCCGAAAGCACGGTGCGCGCATGCTCGTGGAAGCGCTGTCCCTCATCCGTCAGCGACAGCCGCCGCGTGGTGCGGTTGAGCAGGCGGACCCCGAGCCGCTTCTCGAGCTCGCCCACTTGCCGCGAAACGGCGGCCTTCGACAGGTCCAGCGCGTCGGCCGCCTTCACGAAGGCCCCGGCGCGCACGACCTCCACAAAGGCTCTCAGCTCGGCGAATCGGTCCATTGTCTCGTTCTACGTGACTATATGTTTCAGGATAGGACGTTTATCTATATCCGCGCAACCAATATCGTGTGCTCCACACCCTCGACCCCTCAGGAGCAACGTCATGAAAGTCACCGTCATCGGCACCGGCAACATGGGCAGCGCGTTTGTGAAGCAGCTGGCAAAGGCCGGCCACCAAGTCCGGGTCACCGGCCGCGACCTCGCGAAGGCGCAGGCCTTGGCCTCCGGTCATTCGAATGCCACGGCTGCGCCGCCCGCCAAGGCGCTCGGCGATAGCGAAGCCGTCATCGTCGCGACGGGCTACGCCGACGCCGTTCCCGCGCTGCGTGCGCTGGGCGATCTGCGCGGCAAGGTCGTCATCGACATTACCAACCCGCTGACCGCCGACTACATGGGCCTGACGCTCGGCCACTCTACCTCTGCGGCCGAGGAAATCGCCAAGGCCATCCCCGGCGCGGAAGTCGTGAAAGCATTCAACTCGCTGTTCGCGCCAGTGCTCGGCGAAGGCGCCGACCTCGGCGGCCAGAAAGTGCCTGTGTTCGTCGCGAGCGACAGCGCCCGCGCCAAGGACACCACGCACCAGCTCGCACAGAGCATCGGGTTCGCCGTCATCGACGCCGGCGGCCTGAAGAACGCGCGTTACCTGGAGCCGCTGGCCGGCCTGAACATCTTCCTCGGTTATGGCGCCGGGCTCGGGACGTCCATCGCCCCGACCTGGCTGCGCAAGTCGTAACCCTGATTCCACACACAAGGAGACATCACATGACCACGCAACTCGTCCAGAAAATCACCGCCACGTCCGACACCTGGGGCCTCACTGCCCTGCGCATCCCGGTCGGCATCATCTTCGCCGCGCACGGCGCGCAGAAGCTGTTCGGCTGGTTCGGCTGGTTCGGCGGCTACGGCCTCGAGGGCACCGGCGGCTGGATGGCCTCGATCGGCCTGACGCCCGGCTACCTGATGGCCCTGCTCGCCGGCAGCGCCGAGTTCTTCGGCGGCCTGGCGCTGATCGCGGGCCTGCTGGTGCGTCCGGCCGCGGCGGCGCTCGCCTTCGCCATGGTTGTCGCGATCTTCAGTGTGCACATCGGCAACGGGCTGTTCATGAGCAACAACGGCTACGAGTTCGCCCTCGCGTTGCTCGCGGCATCGGTCGCCCTCGCGATTTCCGGCGCCGGCAACGGCTCGGTCGACCGCGCGCTGGCGCGGCGGCTCGCGTAAACCGGAGCCCGTCATGAACCGCGCCCCCGCCCTGTTTGTGTCGCACGGCTCGCCGATGTTCGCCGTCGAGCCCGGCCAGCTGGGTCCCCGCCTAGCCGAGCTCGGCGCGCGACTCGTCGGCGCCCGCGCGATCCTCGTGGTGTCGCCGCACTGGCAGACGCGCGATGTGCGCGTCTCCGTCAGCGCCGCGCCCGCGACGATCCACGATTTCGGCGGATTCCCCGATGCGTTGTACCGGCTGCGTTACCCGGCGGCCGGCGCGCCGGGCCTCGCCCGCAAGGCCGTGGCGCTTCTGGCTCGCGCCGGCTTCCTCGTCGACGAGGAGCAGCGCGGGCTCGATCACGGCGCGTGGGTGCCGCTGCGGCACCTGCGTCCGCAAGCCGATATCCCGGTGTTCCAGGTGTCGATGCCGCGCGACCTCGATCCCAAAGGCGCGCTGCAGCTCGGGTCAGCCCTGCGGCCGCTGCGCGACGCGGGCGTCGTCATCGTCGGCTCGGGCAGCATGACGCACAATCTGGGCGAGTTCTTCCGTGGCGCGCAGGACGACTTTTATGCCGGGCTGTTCGCCGCCTGGGTGCGCGACAAAGTGTCCGAGCGGGACACCGAAGCGTTGCTGAGCTACCGCGCCTCCGCCCCTTTCGCCGAGCGCGCCCATCCGACCGAGGAGCACTTCCTGCCGCTGCTGGTGGCCATCGGCGCGGCGGGCTACGACGAGCCGCTCGAACTGATCGACGGCGGCGTCGACGGCGTGCTGTCGATGGACTCGTACGCCTGGGGCTGCGTCGTCAACGCGTCGGCGCTGGCGCAGGCCGCATAACCAATCCTGATTTACCCACCCTCCACCAGGAGAACAACCGATGAAACGCATCTCACGTAGCACCATTGTCGTGTCCCTCGCCGCCGCGATCTTCGTCGTCGGCGCGCAGGCCGCGCCGCCGGCGGCTGACAAGTGGCCCGGCACCAAAGCCAGCCAGGCCGCTCCGAAGGTCAAAGGCCTGCCGGCCGGACTGGAAAGGAATCTGGCCACCTTCGACGACCTCGACTTCCGCGTGTACAGCGGGCAGAAGTGGGAGGACCTGCACAAGTCGCACGCCGAGGACGTGATCGTTCACTGGCCCGACGGGCACACCACGAAGGGCATCAAGAAGCACATCGAGGACTTGAAATACATGTTCACGTTCGCGCCGGACAACCGGATCCTCGAGCATCCGGCGCGCTTCGGAACGCAGGATGGCGAGTGGACTGCGGTGTCGGGCTGGCTGGAAGGCACCTTCACGAAGCCAATGATTCTTGCTGACGGCAAAGTCATCCAGCCCACCGGCAAGGCCTACCGGATTCCGATGGCCACGATCAGCCACTGGAACAAGGACGGAATCATGTTCGAGGAGTTCCTGTTCTGGGACAACGGCGAGTTCATGAAGCAGATCGGGCTCGGCAACTGAA
>JANNLM010000310.1:0-13870 GCA_031396825.1 Gammaproteobacteria bacterium
GCCGGCGCGCTGCTGCAGTACGTGCAGCAGACGCAGAAGCAGATGCTGCCGCACCTGCGCGGCCTGCGCGTTGAGCCGCTCGACGAGGCGCTGGTGCTCGACGCGGTGACGCGGCGCAACCTCGAGATCGACCGCAACCTCACCGGCGAGCGCGAGCGCTGCCTGCTCTCGGTGATGGACAGTTGCCGCACCCACATGGGCAGCCGCCTGCTGTCGCGCTGGCTCACCCGGCCGCTGCGCGATCGTGCTGAACTCGAAGCGCGTTTCGGCGCGGTGGAGCGATTGATCGACGGCTCGCGCTACGAGCCGCTGCGCGAGGCGCTGGCCGACCTCGCCGACCTCGAGCGCATCGGCGCGCGCATCGCCCTGCGCAGCGCGCGTCCGCGCGACCTCGCCGGCCTGGGCGATTCGCTGCTGCGCCTGCCGGCGATCGCCAGCCAGGTCGCCGGCGCCGGTGCGCCGCGCCTCAAGCAACTCGAGCAGCGCCTCGGCAGCCACGGCGAATTGGCGGCGCACTTGCGGGCGGCGCTGGCCGAGGAGCTGCCGCTGCTGGTCAAGGACGGCGGCGTGTTCCGCGCCGGCTTCGACGCGCAGCTCGACGAGCTGCGCAACCTGTCCGGCAACGCCGACGGCTACCTCGCCGACCTGGAGACCCGCGCGCCCGCGCCCACCGGCATCGACACGCTCAAGGTCGGCTACAACCGCGTGACGGGCTTCTACATCGAGATCGGCCGCGCGCACGCCGACAAGGTGCCGACCGAGTACCACCGGCGCCAGACGCTCAAGGGCCAGGAACGCTACATCACCGAGGAACTCAAGAAGTTCGAGGACCAGGTGCTGTCGGCGCGCGACCGCGCGTTGGCCCGCGAAAAACAGCTGTACGACCAGCTGCTCGACCGGCTCAACGGACAGCTCGCGCCACTGCAAGCCGCGGCAGACGCGCTGGCCGAACTCGACGTGCTGGCCTGCTACGCCGAGCGCGCCGGCGCGCTGAACCTGAAGCGTCCCCAGCTGAGCGATGCACCGGGCCTGGACATCAAGGGCGGCCGCCACCTCGTGGTCGAGCAGAACAGCCGCGAGCCGTTCGTGCCCAACGACCTCACGATGGGCGCGGAACGGCGCCTGCTGGTGATCACCGGCCCCAACATGGGCGGCAAGTCCACCTACATGCGCCAGACTGCGCTGATCGTGGTGCTGGCGCACGCTGGCAGCTTCGTCCCGGCCGAGAGCGCGGTGCTCGGCCCGCTCGACAGGGTCTTTACCCGCATCGGCGCGGCCGACGACCTGGCCTCGGGGCAATCCACCTTCATGGTCGAGATGACCGAGACCGCGGCGATCCTGCACAACGCGAGCGAGCGAAGCCTGGTGCTGATGGACGAGGTCGGCCGCGGCACCAGCACCTACGACGGCCTGTCGCTGGCACGCGCGGTGGCCGAGTGGCTGGCGACGAAGACACGCGCCTGGACGCTGTTCGCCACGCACTACTTCGAGTTGACCGAGCTGGAACAGGCGGTCCCCGGCGTGGCCAACGTGCACCTGGACGCAACCGAGTACGGCGACAAGCTGGTGCTGCTGCACCGGGTGCAACCTGGCCCGGCCAACCGCAGCTTCGGCTTGCAGGTCGCCGCGCTCGCCGGCATTCCGAAGCCCGTGATCGATCAGGCGCGCGAATACCTGAAGACGCTGGAGACTTTCCACCTGCCGGCCCAGCCCAGGGCCGAGCCGCAGCTGACGATGTTCGACGGCCCCGGCGCGGAAATCATAAAGCTGCTCGACGCCGCCGATGCCGACGGCCTGACGCCGAAAGACGCGCTGGACCTGGTCTACCGGCTCAAGCAGCTGCGCAAGTAGGAGCGGCTCTTAGGCGCGACTTCACATCCCCGCCTGCTTCAGCGCGAAGCGCACGGCGAGCGTGACGAACAGGATGAAGACCGCCGTTGCGACCAGGCCGATGACGATGAAGTGCGCGGCCTTGCCGTGCTTGAAGTCGCGCTCGCGGTTCTTCGAGCTCTGCACGCCGAAGAACGCGGCGCCGACACTGGCGACGGTGTCCCAGAGGGACTGCCGGGGTTTCTCGGGCTCGCTCATGGGCGCCATTGTAGGCGCCGCTCAGTAGCCCTTCAGGAGCTCCCGCGACTTGGCGGAATCGGCCTTGCCCTTGGCCTGGATGTCGCCGGCGACCAGTTGCTCGAGCTTGCCGCCGATGAAGGGGATGCCGCAGCTCAGGTCCCACTTGAGGGTGTTGGCCGAGCCCGCGCCGTCGTCCGTCAGCTTCATGTCGGCGACCACCTTGACCGGCACGCCGCGGATCTCGGCCTCGAGGCGGCCGGTCTTCTTCTCCAGGTCCCAGGTATCGGACTGGGTGATGACGTTGGTCGCGGCGAAAAACTTCTTGGCGAAGTCCGGCAGCGGCGCGTTGAGCGGCGCGGAGTAGCGGGCCTTGATGCGGAATTTCTTCCCGTCATTGGTGCACTCGAGCACCTCGACGCTCGAGAACCCCAGCTCCTTGTACTTGCGCTCGAAGTAGGCGCGGTCCGAAAACATCTTGAGGACCGTCGCCGCGGGCTTGTCGAAGCTGTGCTTGTCGGTGAATTGCATCCGGTCCCCGTCGCGCCAGAAGGCGCTCCTACCGCGTGGTCTTCTTCTGCACGGCGTTGGCCGTGAAGTAGTCCGCCGGGAATCTTACCGTCAGGTCGTTCGGCTTGTCCACGTTGGCCATCGCCGTGACGAAGTAGCGCCCGGTGTTGAAGTGGTAGATGACCTCCGGGATGGTGGTGCCAGCCAGGATGTTGGCGGCGGGCACGTAATGGCCCTCCTGGAACTGGTAGAGCTGGTCGCGCGTGTCGTAGGCGTCCACCGCGACGATGTTCCAGCCGTCCTCGTCGATGTACATGGTGCGGCGCTTGAAGGTGTGGCTGGTGCCGGCGCGCAGCGTCGCGTCCACCACCCAGACCCGGTGCACTTCGTAGCGCGGCAGGTCCTGGTTCATGTGCTTGGGCGCGGCGATGTCCTTGTACTTCACCGTGCTGCCGGCCAGCTTGTTGCCGTTGTAGCCGACGATGATTTCCTTCTTGCCGAGCAGCTTCCAGTTGTAGCGCTCCAGCACGCCGTTGAACATGTCGACCTGGTCGTAGAACTGGTGGCCGTCAGTGCCCTCGTACGGGTTGTCGCAGCACACCGTCGGCGCGCGGCGGATGCGGCGCAGGCCCGGCGAGTACAGCCAGGCGGCGCGGCCTTCGTTGCCGACGCCACCCTTCTCGTGCACCAGAATGTAGGTGCCGGCCATGCGCGGCGGCGACAGGGTCTGCGACAGGTAGCGCAGGAACTCGGTCTCGCCGCCCTTCTTCAGCGGCTGCGGGTTCTTGATGCTGGCGTACGAGAAGGTCACGTCCTCCAGCACCTTGGTCAGCTGGAACGCCCCGGTGGGCTGCACGATCATCTGGACGTTGAAGCGCGTGATGTCCTCGCCGCGCCATTTCAGCTTGTGGTTCCAGACCGGCTCGGCGCCGGATTTCGGGATCGGGTACAGGAAGCCGAGCTTGCAGTTGTCCGGCAGGTCGGTGCCGACCAGCTCGCAGTTGACCGCGTTCTCGGCGGTCGCCTTGTAGATCTCGTCCGGCCAGGCCACCACGCGGTGGCTCGGGTAGACGTTCATCTTGTAGCTGGGATAGGACTTCAGCAGGTACTTGTGGCCTTCGGTCAACCGGGCCGCGTACTGCGCCATGTTGGCGCCGGTGATCGTGTAGAGCGGCTTTTCGCCGTCGAACGCGGCGCTGGGGAACTCGCCCTTGAGCGCGCCCGCGCGCGCGTGCGGCGTCCATTCGGGAATCGAGCCGTCCTTGTTGCCGGCGCGCTCGGCGCCGACCGGGGTCAGCTCCTTGCCGAGCTTGGCGGCTTCCTCGGGCGTGACCTTGGCGAAGGCCGGCAGCGCGGCGCAGCACAGCACCGCGGCAAAAAGAACGCGAGACACGCGCATCGTGACCATGGGACCTCTCCTTCCTGGTGTGCGCCCGGGTTCTGTGCCCCGAGTCGCCCGGCGATGCTACCACCCGCCAACGGCGTTCTACGCCCGTCCTGCGTTTTTACTATCCAGGTACCGCTCCAGCACCGGCCGGGCGTCGCCGCGCGCGCCGAGCGTCGCGGCCAGGAAGAAGGCGCCGGCCAGGCGCCGGTGCAGGAACACGATCTCGCGCGGCGGGATGCGCATGTAGCGCGTCATGGCATTGCGCGCGATCTTCTCGCCGACGCGGCGCGGCAGGTCGCTGGCGCCCCAGTCGTAGTCGTCGCTGCGGAACGGCTCGACGATCAGCTCGCACAGCTCGACGAATGCCTCGCGCACCGGCGCCGGGAACTCGCCCGGCATTACGCCGATGCCCGCCGCCCCGCGCAGCGTGGCGGCGCGGTCGCCGGCCAGCGCGCCGCGCAGCATCTCGCGGTAGCTCTCGACGAAGCCGCGCCCGAACAGGCGCGTGGCGCCGAAATCGAGCAGCACGATGCGATCCGAAAAAGGGGACGCAACCCTTTTTTCTGGATCTGAGCCAAAAAGGGTTGCGTCCCCTTTTTCGATGCGGATCTTGTAGTTGCCGAAGTGCGGGTCGGTCTGGACCATGCCCCACTCGAACAGCTCGCGCAGGAATAGCTCGAGCGAGGCGATCGCCAGCGCGTTGCGCCGCGCCTGCGGCAGCGCGCGCACGGCCGCATCGCGCGCCGACAGCCCCGGCTCGTACGACAGCGCCAGCACCTGGCCGCTGCAGTACTCGCCGAGCACCTGCGGCACGACGTAGCGCGGATCGCCCTTGAGGCGCTCGCCGAAGCGGCGCGTGTGCTCGATCTCGGCGCCGTAGTCCACTTCCCGATGCAGCATCTCCTTCACTTCGAGGTACACCGGCTCGAGGTTGAGGCCCCGGGGCGCCAGCCGCGTCATCGCGATCAGGCGCGACAGCGTGCGGATGTCGCTCTCGATGGCGTCGGCCACGCCCGGGTACTGCACCTTCAGCACCAGCTCGAAGCCGTCGGCCTTGCGCCGCGCGCGGTGCACCTGGCCGAGCGAGGCCGAGGCCAGCGGCACCGGGTCCACCTCCAGCTCGCCGAGCGCGCGCCCGAGGCCGCGCTTGATCACCGGCTCGATCGCGCGCCAGTCCACCGGCGGCGTGTCGTCGTGCAGGCTCGCCAGCACCTCGACCGCCTCGGGCGGCAGGAAGTACTGGCCGTACAGCGACAGCATCTGGCCGACCTTCATGACGCTGCCCTTCAGGCGGCCGAGTTCCGCGGCCAGCGTGCGCGCCTGCTCGGCGTAGAACGTGCGGTCGGACGCGTCGCGCGAGGCGGCGCCGCGGAACAGGTTGGCGAACTCGTGCACGGCGATCTGCGCGCCGGCGGCCACGCCCATGCGCGTCAGCGCGACGTTGCGGTCCCACGGGCTGGTCTTCAGCGTGCCCATGCTAGGTTTGGAATCCTTCATCGGGCGCGGATTATATGGCCAAGCTCACCAGTCTCCTTGAAGACCCGCGGCGCGCCGCGTTGATCGCCGACGTCGTCGCCGCGGTCGAGCGCTACGCCGGGCAGCGCAAGGGGCTGCGCGGCGTCACGCTCCGGGCCGGGCTGGCCTGGGTGCGCGGCAAGCTGCCCGACGCCATCCCGCGCACCGTCACGCGGCTGCTGCCCGACCTGGTCGCGGCGCTGGAGCCGCTGCACGAGGAATCGAAGGCGCGCAACGGCGCCGACTTCGCCCGCTACCTGAAGAAAAACCCGGCCACCGTCGGCGAGACCCTGATGGGCATCGCCGATGCGCGCGTGGAGCGCAGCACCAACACGGCGCTGAAGGCGTTCTACGCGCGCTTTCGCAGCACCGCCGAGCACGAGGTCGAGGGGCTGGTGCCGGCGCTGGCGGATGCGATCGCAAAGCACTTGTAGGAGCGGCCCATGGCCGCGACCGGCACGCGATCTGTCGCGCCCATGGGGCGCTCCCACAACGCCTAAACCTCGATGGTTCCTTCGAGGTACGGCGCCACCTCGCCGGTCAGGTGCACGCGGTCGCCCTTGAGCTCGCACCACAACTCGCCGCCGCGCGCCGACAGCTGGCGCGCGTGCAGCCGCGTCTTGCCGAGCTCGCCCGCCCAGTAGGGCACCAGGCGGCAGTGCGCCGAGCCGGTCACCGGGTCCTCCGGCACGCCGATCGACGGCGCGAAGAAGCGCGACACGAAATCGCAGCCCTCGCCGCGCGCCGTGACGATCACGGCGTGCAGCGGCAGCTTGCCGAGCGCGCCCAGGTCCGGCGCCAGCGCGCGCACACGCTCGGCCGAGTCGTACACGGCGAGCCACTGGAAGCCCTCATACAGCGCCGCCGGCCTGGCGCCGAGCGCCGCGACCAGGGCCGGGTTCGGCGCCGCCGGGCCGTGCGGGATCGATGGCAGGTCCATGGCGAGGCGCGCACCGTCGCGCCGCACGGTGAGCGGGCCGCTCTTGGAATGGAACGTAACCGCCTCGCGTCCGGGATCGAGGCGGTTCAGCACCACCCAGCCGGAGGCCAGCGTGGCGTGGCCGCACAGCGGCACCTCCTCGGCGGGCGTGAACCAGCGGATCGCGTAGTCGTCGCCCTGCGGCACGAGGTAGGCGGTCTCGGCGAGATTGTTTTCGGCGGCGATGCCGAGCAGGGTCGCGTCCGGCAACCACTCGCCCAGCGGCACGACGGCCGCAGGATTGCCCGCGAAGATCTTCGAGGCGAAGGCATCGACCTGCCACAGCGGTAGTTTCATGCTGTAATCGTCTCATGCCGACGCAACCCTGGCGGTTCTACCTGGCGGCGGCTGCGGCCGTCATAGCGGTCGCCGTGGCCGCGGTTTCGCTATGGCGCGCCAGCGAGCGCAACAGCGGCCCCCCGTCGGTCGCCGTGCTGCCGTTCGCCGGTGCCGGTGCCGGTGCCGGCGCCGAGGGCGCCTACTTCACCACCGGCTTCCACGACGCGATCATCAGCCAGCTGGCGCGCATCCAGGGCCTCAAGGTCATCTCGCGCACGTCGGTACTCGGCTATCACGACGGCGAGCGCGACCACGAGCGCATCGCGCACGAGCTCGGCGTGCGCCACCTCGTCGAAGGCAGCGTGCGGCGCGAAGGCGAGCGCCTGCACGTCAGCGCCACCTTGTTCGTCGCCGACTCCGGCAAGCAGTTGTGGTCGGCGGACTACGACCGCGCGCCGGCCGACATCTTCACGGTGCAGGCCGACATGGCGCGCCAGATCGCGCGCGCCATCGACGCGCGGCTGACCGTGGAGGAAGAGGCGCGGCTGGACCAGGCGCCGACCCAGGACCTCGTCGCCTACGACCTGTACCTGCGCGCGGTCGAGGTCGAGCAGCGCTCGCCGCCAGACAAGGCCGCCATCACGCAAGCGCTGGCCTGGCTCGACGAAGCACTGACCCGGGATCCCGACTTCGCGCTGGCGCATGCGATGGCCAGCCGGCTGCAGATGACCATCTACTGGGTCATCGGCGAGTACGACAAGGCGCGGCTGCCGAAGGCGCAGGAGCACGCGCGACGCGCCATCGAACTGGCGCCGAACCTGGCCGAGCCGCACCTGGCCATGGCGCTGTACTGGTACTGGGGCAACCGCGACTACGACAAGGCGCTCGGCAGCCTCGGTGACGCGCTGGCGCTCGAGCCGAACAGCGCTTCGGTGAGCTTCCTGACCGGCTCGATCTACCGGCGGCTGGCGCGCTGGGACGTGTCGATCTCGGCCGCGCGCCGGGCCGCCCTGCTCGACCCGCGCAACGCACGCAACCTGCAGGTCTACGCCGACGTGCTGTCGGCCAACCGCTACTTCAAGGACGCCGACGACGTGCTGGCCCAGCTCGGCTCGGTATCGCCACGCTCGCCGCTGGCCTTCCTGATGCGCCTGCAGAACCAGGCACGCTGGACCGGCGGCGCCGGCGACGCGCCGACCGATTTCGCGCGCTTCGAGGCCAGGGAGGATCCCTACTGCCTCGCGCGGCTGGCCGAGCACGAGCTGCAGATGTTGCAGCGAAAGTTCAAGGACGCGGCCGCGACCATCCTGGCCTGCCCGGGCGACTCGATCGGCGCGCTGCACAACGTGCCCTCGCCCAAGCAACAGTTCGCGGCGATCGCCGAGCAGTTCGCCGGCGATCAGGCCGCCGCGAAGGCGCAGGCCGCGGTCGCGCGCGACGCGCTGCAGAAACGCCTCGCCGAGCGCCCCGACCTGCCGCTGTCGCGCATCGCCCTCGCCCAGATGCTCGCCATCCTCGGCGACAAGGCCGCCGCGCTGGCCGAGGCCGACCGCGCCGTGGCTGACGCGCCGATGGCGAAGGACGCCATCGTCGCCGCCGAGCTGCGCGACCAGGTGGCCGCGCTGCACGCGCACCTGGGCGAGCACGACCGGGCGCTAGGGGAATTGGCCGAGACGCTGAACATGGCCTACGGCTCTTACGCGCCGCTGGTGCAGCTGAACCCGTTCTGGGATGGCCTGCGCGACGACGCGCGCTTCAAGAAGCTGGTCGCCGACAACCTGCCGAAGGATCAGTAAAGAGTCGCGGCCATGGGCCGCTCCCACTACGCGGCGAGCTTGCGCAGCGGCGCGGGCGAGCTCATGCGGCGGCCTGCGCCAGGGTCCATTCCGCGGTCTCCTTCCACAGCGTGTCGCGCAGCGACTCGCGGAAGAAGCCGAGGTGGCCGATGGCGCGCGCGCCGACGTCGGCCGGCCGCACCTGGCGGCGCGTGACGCGCGCGTTCGGGTACTCGGACAGCAACGCCTCGGCCGAGGCCGGCGGCGTGTAGAGGTCATCGGTGAAGTTCCACGCCAGCAGCGGCAGGCGCAGCTTGCCGTAGCGCGAGGTGTCGATGCCGAAGCGGGGCGTGAACAGGTAGCGCGGGCTGCGCGCCCAGCGGCCCCACTCCTTGGTCACACCGGACGGCACGTCCACGGACGAGAAGCCGAGCTTGCGCGCCGGGAACCACGCGAACAGCGAGCCCAGCGGCACCAGCACGTACCACCACAGCGTCGAGAAGATGCGGTAGCGGCCGCGGTCCTGGCTCACGTGCGGGCGTGGGCCGGCGACGAACACCAGGCCGGCGAGTTTTTCAGCGTGCGGCGTCAGGCCGACGATCTGCGCGCCGGCCGAGTGTCCCGCGAGGAACACCGGCAGGCCGGGGAATTTCGCGTAAACGTGCTCGAGCACCGCGTGCAGGTCGAGCCGGCCCCAGTCCTGGAAGGTGGTGGCGGCCGGGTCGCGCAGGCTGGCGGCGGCATCACCGATACCGCGGTAGTCGAAGGTCACCGCGGCGATGCCGCGCGCCGCCATGTCGGCGGCGAACTTGGCGTAGTAGCGCCGCGGCACGCCCATCGCGGCGGCCACCACCAGCACCGCGCGCGGCGCGGGCGGCGCGAACACGCTCGCCGGCAGTTCGAAGGCGTCGGCACAGCGAATGCTTGCTTCGGTGGGTTGGGTCATGGCTAAGGCAACAGCACCACCACCGTCACGTTGTCCTGGTTGGGCAGCGCCGCCTGCTCGATGGCGTCGAGCAGGCCCTTGATCGCGGACGAAGGCGCGTCCGCGCCGCCGAGGAAGCCGCTGACCTCGTCGTCGTCGAGCGTGATGACGCCGTCGCTGGCGAGCAGGAAGCGGTCGCCGGGCATCAGGGCCAGCCGGTCGGCGACGTCCACGCGCGCCAGGTTGAAGCCCATGCAGCTGGTGACGCCGCCGCTCTCGCTGTGCAGCTCGTTGAGGCGCGTCAGGCGGCCGTCGCGCAGCAACAACAAGTAGCTGTCACCGACGCTGACCGCCCAGAACTCGATGCCGCGCGTGTACAGCACGATCAGCGTGGTCGCCATCTCGCGCAGGTGGCGATGCGTGCGCGCCATGTCGCGCAGCACCTTGTCGGTGGCGATAGTGGACTCCTGCAGCCACTGGCGCGGCGACTTCGACCCGCTCGCGCGCCTCGCGCCGAACTGCTCGACGAATTCGCGCACCGCCTCGCGGCTGGCGACGTCGCCGGCCGGATGCCCGCCGAGGCCGTCGGCCACCACGGCCAGCACTTCGTCGTCGCCGTAGCGCTCGACGCGCCAGGCATCTTCCTGGCGCCGCCGGGAGCCCTGGATCTGGCCGCCGCCGGCTTTCACTTTGAATACCGCGCGCTGACCGACGCCGGCAGGAATTCGTGTTCGCGCATGGCCACGTTGTACTTGAGCGGCGGGTCTTCCGCCAGCAGGCGATGCACGAAGTAGCGGTCGTCCTTGAGGTCGTAGGTCACGATCGGGTAGGCATTGGTGGACATCACGTCGTACGACGTGAACAGGTGACCCTCCTGGAAGCGCCACAGCGCGCCGGACCGGTCCTGGTTCTCCACCAGCACCACGTTCCACGAGTCCTCGTCGAGGTAGAAGGTGCGCTTGCCGAACTGGTGCGACTTGCCGCCGCGCTCGGTCGCCTCGATCACCCACACACGGTGCAGCTCGTAGCGCGCCTGGTCGGCGTTGAACGTCGGCCAGGTCAGCTGCTGGGCGTACTTCTGGCTGCCGTCGGACAGCCGATAGGCGTTGTACGGGATGTACAGCTCGCGCTTGCCGAGCAGCTTCCAGACATAGCGGTCGAAGGCGCCGTTGTACATGTCGATCATGTCGATGTAGTACAGCCCCTCGGTACCGTACATGGGCTGGTCGTAGCCCAGCGGGGGCAGCCGCAGCATGCGGCCGATCTTGCCGAGCAGCACCCAGATCGCGCGCGACTTCTTCAGCGAGTTGGCCGACTCGTGGAACAGCACCACGAAGTCCGCCATGGTGTCGGTGACGCGCTCGCCGACGAAGGTCACGCCGTAGACGATGACGTTCTCGTCCTCGATGTCGGCGGGCTTGGCCACGTTGCCGTAGCGGAACAGCACGCGGAACACGCCCTTGTTGCGGGCGAGGATGCCGCCCCGGGTGACCACGGCCTGCGAGGTCACGCCGACGAACGAGTCGCCGCGATAGCGCGTGCGGTGGTTCCACATCGCCTCGACGCCGTTCGCCGGCTGCGGGAACGGGAAGCCCAGGCGCGCGCCGGTCAGTGCATCCGAGCCGGCCAGCCTGGCCTTGCCGATGTTGGCGGCCGTCGCGTCGTAGATCGCCTGCGGATACGCCGCGCTGCGACGCGTCGTGTACACCGGCATGCGGAAATCGGGGTACTTCGACAGCAGCGCCCGATGGCCGGGCGACAGGCGCGCGGCGTACTTCGCCGCGGTGTCGGCCGTGATGGTGAACTGCGCCTGGTCCTGCGGGAACGGATCGACGATGCGCCCGCCCGCCTTGTAGGCCGCTGGCGGCACGGTGATGCCGCCGGTCCACTCGGGGATGGTGCCTTCGGGGTTGGATTCGCGCTCCGCGCCGACCGCGGTCAGGCGCGTGCCGATGCGGCGCAGGTCGGGCCGCGCTTCGGGGATGGCGGCACCGGGCGCCGCGTTCACCGTGCCGCCGAGCAGGCGGTTGCTCAGCGCGACTGCCTCGGCGGGTTGCGCCGGCGCGTGCGCCTGCAGCCAGTCGAGGGACTGCTGCAGCGAGGGGTCGGCATCGCCGCCCGCCATTTGCTGAGCGTCCTCCAGTGCGCCGATGGCCAGCGACGACTCGCGCGCCGCTTGCCACAGCCCTGCCAGCGTCTGCAGGTTCTCGGCGTTGCGCGGCAACTGCCCGCCCTGCAACCACGCGTGCATCAGCGAGCCGGCCTCGAACGGCGCGCCGAGCTGCGCGGTCAGCCCGACCAGCTGCAGGCGCTCATGCGCCGACTGGACGTGGCCCTGGCGGCTGGCCAGTTCGAGCACGGCCAGCGCCCGCTCCCTCTGCCCGGCCTGGTGCAGCAGTCCCGCCAGCGCCAGCCAGTACTCGCGCTGCGCGGGATTGCGCCGGATCAGCTTCTCCAGCACCGGGATCGCCTCCTTCTGCATGCCGGTGTTCGAGTACGCGGCGTACAGCGCCTGCAGCCAGGACTCGTCGGGGTTCGGCTGGGCCGCGACGGCGCGCTGCAACAGCGGCAGCGCGTCCTTGTAACGCTTGAGCTGCAGGTAGGCCGCGCCGAGCGCGACCTGCTGCTCGGGAATGGCGTTGGCGTTGTTCTTCACCTGCGCCTCGAGCGCCTTGACCACCTCTTCCGGCTTGCCGCCCGCGACCAGCAGCGAGGTGAGGTCCTTGCGCATCTCCGCCACGGCCTGCGGCGACAGCGCGTTCTGGCGGATGGCCTGCTCCAGGTACTGCGCCGCTTGCGCGTAGTCCTTCGCCATCGCCGCAGTGCCGGCCAGCTCGCGCAGCAGCAAGGCCTTCTCGTACGGATCCTTGGTCGCGGCCAGCAGCTTCTTGGGGTCCTGCTTCTGCGCCGGCGGCGGTGGCGACTCCAGCTCGCGCACTTCGCTCTTGTACTGCTCCGCGTGCGCGACTTGGACGACGAGTGTCATCCCGAGGAGCGCAGCGACGAGGGATTTTGCTTTCATCGCCAGTTGAACGCGCAATCGGCGGGATCCATCGGCACGCGCTGCTTCACCTCGGCAGCGTGGTCGGTCTCGGCGTAGATCCAGTTGGAGATGCTCTCGATCGCGGCCACCTCGTACACGCCGCGCGGCTGTGCGTCGATGATCTTCACGTCCTGCACGCGACCGCTCGGCAGCACGGTGAACACCGCCTCGACCCAGCCCTTGATGTTCTGCTTGCAGGCCCACTCCGGCATCTGCGGGCGCGCCGTCGACAGCGGGATCAGCGGCTTGCCGCTGAAGCCCTGGCCGCGGCCATACGTGCCGGCGCCGGTGCCACTGCCGCGCGCGAAGCCGCCGAAGCCCGCGCCGGTGAGCGAACCGCCGCTGGCGATCTTCACCGGGATCTGGATGTTGGAGACCGGCCCGGCGACGGGCGCCGCCAGCGCCGGCAGGCCCGAGGCGCCCGACTCCGGTGGAACGGTCACGGGTGGCGGCGGCGGTGGCGGCGGCTCGGGCGGGGCCAGGTCGTCATCCGCAACCTCGGGCTGCTCGCTGACCAGCGAAACGGTCGCCACCTGTTCCTCTTGCGCCGACGGCTCGCCCGGCCCCCATAACAGCAGCTGAACCAGCGCGAACGCGGCAAGCATGCCGACCACGACGCCGACGCTCTGCTCGTCCAGCAGCAGGCGCGAGCGCAGCCACAGCGGCTGCGCCACCGCGAGCGCCAGCGCCAACAGGATGATGGCGGCGACGAAATAGCCGCCGACGCCGCTGTGCCAGAGCCGCTCGAACAACCCGGGCTGGTTGGCCGCGGCCAGCAGCAGCGCGCCGCGCGCCGGGTCGAGCACCATCGGCGCCACGCCCTCGGCCCGTTCGAAGCGCCGCGCGATGCGCCGGTAGCTCCACGACGGCTGGCGGTCGAGCTCGATCAGCTCCTTGCCGCCCGGGTACAGCGAGAAGAATTCGCCGTCGGCAACCGCGGCGAACACGCCCACGCGCAGCACGCGCGCCGGCGCACTGCCCTCCTCGGTCACCAGCGAGGCATCGAACGGCTTCACCGCGCCGGCCTGGGCGATGTCGAACTGCAGCGCCTGCCAGATCTGCTCGAGCTCGGCGAGGCCGGGACGCGTCGCGCTGGCCGCGAGCGGCGCCAACTCGGCCATGCGGCCGGGAAACTGGGCGGTGACCAGCGAAGTCTGCGCCGTGTCGTGCAGGTCCACGGCCGCGCCGCGCGCGGCGTCGTAGGCCGTGTCGAGGTCGCGCGCCGCGGCGGCCAGCCGCCGGTCGAGTTCGGCGGCCTGGCGATGCGCGGACTCCCAGCGCCGCCGCGCGCTCGCGGCGCGCGCCTCGCTGGCGCGCACCTTGGCCTGCGCGGCGGCCAGCCGCGCGGCCTCCTCGTCGCGTGCGCGCACGAAGCGCTGCTCGCGCGCGG
>JANNLM010000293.1:0-2427 GCA_031396825.1 Gammaproteobacteria bacterium
GCGGTGCCGAAATGGAGGCGGGATGCGACGGTGGCCATGGGGAAATCCGGGGGTGCAGCAAACAACGGCGGGTGGCGATTTTAGCCCGTTTCCGGGGGTACCGCCCGGTGGGCCGGTCAGCCCCGGATCAGGGTCAAAAACTCGGTGCGGGTACGCGAATCCTGGCGAAAACGCCCCAGCATGGCCGAGGTCGTCATCGAAGAGTTCTGCTTCTCCACGCCGCGCATCATCATGCACAGGTGTTTCGCTTCGATGACCACGCCCACGCCCTTGGCGCCGGTCATCTTCAGTACGCTGTCGGCGATCTGGCGGGTCAGGTTTTCCTGGATCTGCAGGCGCCGGGCGTACATGTCCACGATGCGCGGGATCTTGGACAGGCCGATGACCTTGCCGTTGGGCAGGTAGGCCACGTGGGCGCGGCCGATGAACGGCAGCATGTGGTGCTCGCACAGCGAGTACAGCTCGATGTCGCGCACGATGACCATCTCGTCATTCTTGGTGGCGAAGATCGCCTTGCCGACGATGTCCTCGAGCTTCTGCTTGTAGCCCTGGGTCAGGAACTTGAGCGCCTTGGCGGTGCGCTTGGGCGTGTCGCGCAGGCCTTCGCGCCGCGGGTTCTCGCCGATCGACTCGAGCAGGGCCTTGATGTGCTCTTCCATCGCGAAATTATCGCACAGGGCCTCCGGCATACCGGATAATTGCAGCCATGAACGCGCCGGCACCCTCCATCCGCAGGATTCCGATCGATTTGATCCGGCCGGGCTCGTTCCAGGCACGCCGTTACTTCGATCCGGGCGCGCTCAAGGAGCTGGCGGGCTCGATCCGCGAGTCCGGCGTGGTCTCGCCCGTGGTGCTGCGCTCGCGCGGGGCGAACGGGTTCGAGCTGCTGGCCGGCGAGCGGCGCTGGCGCGCGGCGCAGCTGGCCGGGCTGCACGAGATCCCCGCCATCGTGCGCGACGACCTGAGCGACACCGAGGCGCTGGTCGTCGGCCTGATCGAAAACCTTCAGCGCGAATCGCTGACGCCGATGGAAACCGCCGCCGGACTCAAGCAGTTGGGCGAGATGTTCGGCCTGACCCACGAGCAGATGGGTGAGCGCATCGGCAAGTCGCGCGAGTACGTCACCAACCACTTGCGGCTGCTGAACCTGGCGCCGCCGGTGCAGGCGCTGGTCAACGAAGGCCACCTGTCCATGGGCCACGCCAAGGTGTTGGCCGGACTGCCGCTGGACCAGCAGAACCATTGGGCGGCGCAGGTCACCGACCAGCGGTTGACGGTGCGCGTGCTCGAGCGGCGCGTGTCGGCCAAGGGCCGCCCGCGCGCGCTGCCGGCCAAGCCCAAGGCCTCGGACTGGCAGGCGCTGGAGCGGCGGCTGTCGGATCACCTCGGTTATCCGGTCAGCGTTTCGGCCGAGAAAAGCGGCAAGGGCGAGCTCAAAGTGAAATTCCACTCACTTGACGAACTCGATGGAATCCTGGCGCGACTCGGCTACACCTCGGAGTGACTCGCAGTTGGCACGATTCAATGTTTTCCACAGCGAACGTGAATAAGCCTGTGGATAAAGACGCGCGCGTTGACCCGTTTGCCCGTGCGAAGACAACTGCTGGTGAATTTGTGACCGCATCGTTGCAGGTCCGTGAACGCGTCAGCTCGCGCGCGCGGCGCGTGCGCGTCGACGTGCGCCCCGACGGCGAGGTCGTGCTGACCATTCCGCGTCGCGGCTCGCGCACGGACGCCTTGCGCTTCCTCGACCAGAGCCGGGAGTGGATCGAGCGCACGCGCTCGCGGCTCGCGGCCCGGACTAGCGAGCTGCCGGTGCTGCCGCCACGCGACCGTGCCGCGCTCAAGGCGCAGGCCGCGGCCCAGGCGGGCGTGCTGCTGGAGCAGGAGTCGGCGCGGCTGGGGCTGCGCCACCGGAGCCTGCGCCTGCGCGATCCGCGCTCGCGCTGGGGCAGCTGCGGGCCGGACGGCGACGTCATGCTGTCGATGAGGCTGGCGCTGGCCCCACCGGAAGTGTTCCGTTACGTGGTCATCCACGAGCTCTGCCACCTGCGCTGGCACGGCCACGGCCCGCGTTTCTGGGACCTGGTCGCCCGGCAGATGCCGGACTATCGCGAGCACCGCGCCTGGCTGCGCCGGCACGGCAGCACGCTGCACCGGGTGCCGCTGACGTAGGGCGGCATGCCCATGCCGCCATGTCGGCAAAGGATTGCCGACCTACGCGGCGCGCTTCTTCTTCAGGTGCACCAGCAGCAGCGAGATCGCCGAGGGCGTGACGCCCTCCAGCCGCGCCGCCTGGCCCAGCGTCTGCGGCTGGTGGCGCGCGAGCTTCTGGCGCACTTCATTGGATAGCCCTGTCACGCCCGCGTAGTCGAAGTCCGCCGGCAGCGCGGTTTCCTCGTTGCGCCGGTTGCGCTCGATCTCGAG
>JANNLM010000331.1:0-8502 GCA_031396825.1 Gammaproteobacteria bacterium
CGCGCTTGGCGCCAAGCTTCTCCTCGGTCTCGCGGCCGAAACCCGTGCGCACCAGCACCGGTCGCGCCTTGGCCGCCAGCGCGGCGTCGATGTCGCGCATCGAGTCGCCCACCGCGTGCACCCGCTCCAGCGAGAGGCCCATGCGCCGCCCGATGTCGAGCAGCATGCCGGGATTGGGCTTGCGCATCGCCGTGGCCTGGTCGGGATGCTCGGGTGCGTAGGCGATCGCCTCGACCCGCCCGCCCATGTCGGCCAGCGCGCGCTGCAGCTTGTCGTGGATCGCGAACAGCGCGTCGAAGTCGAACAGCCCGCGGCCGATGCCGGACTGGTTGCTGGCGACGAACACGCGATAGCCCGCGTGGCACAGGCGCGCGATGGCCTCGAGGCTGCCGGGAATCGGCTTCCACTCGGACACCGACTTCACGAAGTCCTGCGAGTCCTCGTTGATGACGCCGTCGCGGTCGAGGATGACGACTTTCATGCCACTAGCCCGGCAGGCACGAGATGTCGGCGATGCTGCGGCACAGCTTGTCGAGCCGGCGCAGCAGGGCGACGCGGTTGCGGCGCAGTTCTTCTTCGGGCGCGATCACCATGACCTTGTCGAAGAACGCGTCCACCGGTTTCTGCAGCTGCGCCAGCGCCTTGAGGCCGCCGGTGTAGTCGGCCCTCTCGGCGGCGCCGTGCACCTTGCCGTCGAGCTGCGTGAGCGCCTGGTAGAGGTCCTTTTCCTGCGCCTCGCGGAACGCCTCGGGATGGATCTCGATGCCGCCCTCGCCCGCCTGCTTGAGAATGTTCCGAATGCGCTTGTGCGCGGCGGCGAGCTGGGACGACTCCTTCATCTCGAGGAAACCGCGCACCGCCTCGACGCGCGCCGAAAAATCCGCCGGCGCGGTCGTGCCGGTCGCGGCGACCGCGTTGAACACTTCGACGCTGATCCTCTGCTCGGCCAGCAGCCCGCGCAGCCGCTCGAGCACGAACTCCCACAACTCGGCCAGCGTCTTGTCGTCGCGCTTGCCGGCGGGCTGCGCGCCGAGCGCGGCCTTCAGCAGCGCGCGCAGGTCCAGCGGCAGCTTCGCCTCGATGCAGATGCGCAGCGCGCCGAGCGCGGCGCGGCGCAGCGCGAATGGATCCTTGCTCGCCGACGGCTTCTGCCCGATGGCGAAGATGCCCGCGAGCGTGTCGAGTTTGTCGGCCAGCGCCAGGATGCGGCCGGCCGCGGACGGGGGGATCGCCCCACCCGACTGCACCGGCTGGTAGTGCTCGGCGATGGCTTGCGCGACCTCGGCGCTTTCGCCGGAGGCCGTCGCGTAATAGCCGCCAATGACGCCCTGCAGTTCGGGGATTTCGAACACCATGCGCGTGACGAGGTCAGCCTTGGCAAGCTGGGCGGCACGCTGGACGGCCGCACTGTCCTGCCCGAGCACGCCGGCGATGTGCGCCGCCAGCTTCGCGACACGACGCGCCTTGTCGCCGACCGAGCCGAGGTCTTTCTGGAACATCACCCGATCGAGCTCCGGCACGAAGTCGGCGAGCTTGCGCTTGCGGTCCTGCTCCCAGAAGAACAAGGCGTCGGTCAGGCGCGGGCGCACCACGCGCTCGTTGCCCGCGATGACCTGCTTGACGTCCTTCGACTGGATGTTCGAGACGGTGATGAACAGCGGCAGGAGCTTCGCGCCTGAAGGCGCTCCTACACCGAAGAGCGGGAAGTAGCGCTGGTTGTGCTCGATGGTCGCGATGATCACTTCGGGCGGCAGCGCCATGAAGCGCTCGTCCATGCGGCCCGAGATGACGGCCGGCCACTCGACCAGCGCGGTGACTTCCGCGAGCAGCTCGTCGGTGATGCGAGCCTTGCCCTTGAGCTTGGCCGCCTCGGCCTCGATGAGTTTCCTGACCTGCGCCTGGCGCTGGTCGAAGTCGGCGACGACCTTCGCGGCGAGCAACTTCTTCGCGTAATCGGCCGGCGCCTTCAGCACGATGGCCTTGGGCGCATGGAAGCGGTGGCCAAAGGTAGTGTTGCCGGATTTGAGGCCGAAGCGCGAAAGCGGAATGACCTTGCCGCCGAGCATGGCGACGAGCCACTGCACTGGCCGCACGAAAGTCTCGGTACCGTCGCCCCAGCGCATGCGCTTGGGCACCAGCTCGTCCATCGCCTTGAGGGTTTCCTCGAAAATCTCGGGGATCAGCTCGGCGGTGGCGCGGCCTTTCTGCACGCTGCGGAACACGAGCTGGCCGCCTTCCTGGGCCAGCGCGGAGAACTCGACGCCGCAGGATTTTGCGAAACCCAGGCCCGCCGGTGTCGGCGCGCCGTCCTTCAGCGCGGCGGCGAGCTTGGGACCCTTGCGCTCGACGTCCTGGTCGGACTGGCGCGCCGCAAGCTGCGGCACGAGCACGGCGATGCGCCGCGGCGTGGCGAACACCTGCGGCGCGCCGCCGGCAACGCCGCGCTGCGCGAGCCGGGCGCCGACCTGGCCGAGCGCATCGGCGAGCGGGCGCACGAACCGCGCCGGCAAGTCCTCGCAGCCCAGCTCGATCAGCAGGTCCGCATGCGTCGCCGGGGCCTTCACCATGTCAGGTCTTGATGGCCGGCATTTCGAACTTCGCGTACACCGACTTGAACGCCGGCATCTTCTCGCAGCGCGCGACGTGCTTGCGCAGCGACGGGTAGAGCTTCGGGTCGGGCTTGAGCGCCTCGTTGATGTAGGTGAACGCGCAGGTCACCGTAATGTCGGCCTGGGAAAGGCCTTCGTCGACCAGCCAGTCCTCGCCTTCCTCGGCGCAGGCGTGCTCGAGCACCGCCAGCGCGCCGTCCATCTGTTCGCGCAGCCGCGCCACCCACGGCGCATGGCGTTTTTCCTCGGGCCGGAAGAAGCCCTCGTAGATCTGCTGCACCGCCTTCTCCGCCGCGCCGGTGGCGAGCGCCATGAACGCGAGCGCGCGGCGGCGCGGCGCGCCGGTCACCGGCAGCAGCGAGCGGTCGCGGCCGACGCGATCGTCGAGGTAGTCGAGGATCGCGCTCGACTCGGTCAGCACTTCGCCGTCGTCGAGCACCAGCACCGGCACGCGGCCGAGCGGGTTGTACTTGCGGATCTGCGCCTGGTCGCGGCCCACCGACCAGTTCTTGTGCTCGAACTTGATCTCGAGCAGTTTCATGCTGACCGCGACGCGGCGCACGAACGGCGAATCGAACATGCCAATCAGGATCATGAGGCCGCCTTCAGTGGAGTGAAGCCCGCGATGCGGGCACGCGCGTTGTAATACGCCTCGGCGCAGGCGCGCGCCAGCGCGCGCACGCGCAGGATGTAAGCCTGGCGCTCGGTCACCGAGATCGCGCCGCGCGCATCGAGCAGGTTGAAGGCGTGCGAGGCCTGCAACACGCGCTCGTAGGCCGGCAGCGGCAGACCCTTGGCGATCAGCGACTGGAACTCGCCCTCGGCGACCTTGAAGCGCTCGAACAGCGCCGCGGTGTCGGCGTGCTCGAAGTTGTAGGCCGACTGCTCCACTTCGTTCTGGTGGTAAACGTCGCCGTAGGTCACCACGCGGCCGTTCGAGTCCGACCACACCAGGTCGAACACCGATTCCTTCTTCTGGATGTACATCGCCAGGCGCTCGAGGCCGTAGGTGATCTCGCCCGACACCGGCCTGCACTCGATGCCGCCGACCTGCTGGAAATAGGTGAACTGGGTGACTTCCATGCCGTTGAGCCAGACCTCCCAGCCCAGGCCCCAGGCGCCGAGCGTCGGCGACTCCCAGTTGTCCTCGACGAAACGGATGTCGTGCACCAGCGGGTCGAAGCCCAGCAGCTTCAGCGATTCGAGGTAGAGCGCCTGGATGTCCGGCGGCGACGGCTTCATCAGCACCTGGAACTGGTAGTAGTGCTGCAGCCGGTTGGGGTTGTCGCCGTAGCGGCCGTCGGTGGGGCGGCGCGAGGGCTGCACGTAGGCCGCGTTCCACGGCTCGGGGCCGATCGCGCGCAGGAATGTGGCCCAGTGGAACGTGCCGGCGCCCATTTCCATGTCCATCGGCTGCACGATCACGCAGCCCTGCTTCGCCCAGAAGGCCTGGAGCTTCAGGATCAGGTCCTGGAACGTCAGTAATTTTGGAGCGGGCATCGGGCGGCGAGTATATCCAAGGGCGGAGCCTATACTGCCCCGGGGGACCCATGAAACGACTCGCGGTTGCCGTCCTGCTGCTGCTCGCGGACCCCGCGCTCGCACAGGGCGGGCCCGCCCCGCCGGCCGGCGACGCGGACACCGCGCGCGCCGCGATGCAGGCCGGCGACTACGCCGAGGCCTATCACCTGTGGCGCGGGATGGCCGCAACCGGCGATGCCGACGCGATGTACAACCTGGGCTGGATGTACCACAACGGCTACGGCCTGGTGATCGACGACGTCGAAGCGCTGCGCTGGTGGGAACAGGCCGCTGTGCACGAGTCCGCCGACGCGCTGTACGCACTCGGCAACCTGCTGCGCTTCGGCGGCCGGGGCGTCCCGGTGGACGGACCGCGCGCCGTCGATTACTTCCTGCGCGCGGCGCAGAAGGGCGACGACGAGGCCGCGTTGCTGCTGCGCACGCTGATCGCGCGCAACGACCCCTCGCTCAGCGCCCGGCGCGCGGAGCTGATCTCGCAGCACGCCTCCGCACTGGGCGCGCCGCTGGTCGTGCGCAAGGACAACACCGGCTTCCGCAAGGGCGCCGCGGTCGAAACCGCGATGCTGGCGGTGTTCCCGCAGGGCAAGCGGCTGGTCGAGTTGTCCCGCCGCAGCAACGGCTGGGTGCAGGCCGGCGATCCGCAGGACGGGCGGATCGGCTGGGTCAAGGCGACGCTGGTCGAGCCGGCGGAATAGTCCCTACGGGCGCTCCGCCAGCTTGCGCGCGAGGCCGCGCTGGCGCGGCGCACGCACCGGCGCCGCGCCGGTCTTGATACGGACGATGCGCGTCACGTAGCCCTGGGTCTCCTTCGGCGCCTGCGGCGAGACGCGCACCCACGAGTCGGCCGGTTTGGGCGTGGCCTTGAACGCGCGCAGCGCGCCGCCCAGCCCGGAGTTGTAGCCGGCAAAGGCCAGCAGCAACTGCTCGTTGTCGTCGAGCGCCCTCCACGCGTCCTGCCGGTACAGGTAGCGGTCGTACCAGATGCCGGCGGCGATGTTCCAGCGTGGCGTCTTCAGGTCGAGGAACTGCGGGTTGGATTGCTGGATCTCGGCGAAAGTGCTCGGCAGCACCTGCATCAGGCCAATGGCGCCGGCGGAGCTCTTCGCACCCGGCGACAGGTGCGATTCGGTGATGGCCTGCGCCTTGAACCAGCGCCAGTCGAAGCCCGGGCCGAAATAGCGTTTCGTGTACTTCTGGAAGTGCTCGTCGTACTCGCGCGACCAGCGCGGCGAATCGACCGGTTCGTCGCGGGCGGCCGCCGGCCCCAGTGTCATTCCGAGGAGCGCAGCGACGAGAAAAAGGGGACGCAACCCTTTTTCTGGCGTTTGGAAGGTCACTGTCCGGCCTGTGCGGGAAAAAGGGTTGCGTCCCCTTTTTCAGTTCAGCGAGAGGCCGATGACCAGGCCCAGGCCGATGCCGGTGGCCAGGTAGATGCCCATCAGCGCCAGGCCGACGGCGACGTTGCCGGCCTTGAGCTCGGCCTTCACGTCGAACCCCATCACGCGCCTGAAGAATGCCGAGGCACCCCAGCCGCCGAGCAGCATGAGCATGCCGCCAAGCATGGCGTAGAGCAGGTTGAGGATGATTGGATCCAGCGATTCGCTCATGGCCGCCCCCGTTAGGTGCCGATGCGGGCCGAGTATAGAATGCGGCCGCCATCCGCTGAGCCCCGACCCCCGGACGCCCCTTTTTGGTGCGACCGCCGGCGGTGCTTTGGCGGCAATTCCGGCCGGCGCCTTGATCCGCAAGGCTTCCCGCCGTTGGCATGTTTTCTGCTGTTAGAGGGCCGCGCCGGAGCACCGGCAGGCAAACCTATTCAACCGGAGATGAACCCATGGCGGGTCAGAGTGGCGGGGCAGCCGTACTGAAGCTGATCAAGGACAAGGGCGCGAAGTTCGTCGACTTCCGCTTCTGCGACACGCGCGGCAAGGAGCAGCACGTGACCGTGCCGTCGCACACCGTGGACGAGAGCCTGTTCACCGACGGCAAGATGTTCGACGGCTCGTCGATCGCCGGCTGGAAGGGCATCAACGAGTCCGACATGATCCTGATGCCGGACGCGGCCAGCGCCAAGATGGATCCGTTCTTCGAGGAACCGACCGTCATCCTGCGCTGCGACGTGATCGAGCCGGCCACCATGCAGGGCTACGGCCGCGATCCACGCTCGCTGGCGCACCGCGCCGAGGCCTACCTCAAGTCCACCGGCATCGCCGACACCGCCTTCTTCGGCCCCGAACTCGAGTTCTTCATCTTCGATTCGGTGCGCTGGGACATCGAGATGGGCAAGTGCGGCGTGACCATCGAGTCCGAGGAAGCGGCCTGGTCCACCGGCAAGGAAGAGTTCGAGACCGGCCGCAACAAGGGCCATCGCCCGCCGGTCAAGGGCGGCTACTTCCCGGTGCCGCCGGTCGACAGCCAGCAGGACATCCGCAATGCGATGTGCCTGACGCTGGAAGAGATGGGCATCCAGGTCGAGGTGCATCACCACGAGGTGGCCACGGCCGGCCAGAACGAGATCGGCACCAAGTTCAACACGCTGATCAAGAAAGCCGACGAGATGCTGGACTACAAGTACGTGCTGCAGAACGTCGCGCACTCGTACGGCAAGACCGTGACCTTCATGCCCAAGCCGATCGTCGGCGACAACGGCACCGGCATGCACGTGCACCAGTCGCTGGCCAAGGGCGGCAAGAACCTGTTCTCCGGTGACAAGTACGGCGGCCTGTCGCAGCTCGCGCTGTACTACATCGGCGGCATCCTCAAGCACGCCAAGACCATCAACGCCTTCACCAACTCGACCACCAACTCGTACAAGCGACTGGTGCCGGGCTTCGAGGCGCCGGTCATGCTGGCCTACTCGGCGCGCAACCGCTCGGCGTCGGTGCGCATCCCCTGGGTGTCGAGCCCGAAGGCGCGCCGCATCGAGGTGCGCTTCCCGGACGGCATGTCGAACCCGTACTTCGCCTTCGCGGCGATGATGATGGCGGGCCTCGACGGCATCCAGAACAAGATCAACCCGGGCGAGGCGATGGACAAGGACCTCTACCACCTGCCGCCGGAAGAGGACAAGAAGATCCCGCGCGTGTGCCACAGCCTCGACATGGCGCTCGAGCACCTCGACAAGAACCGCGGCTTCCTCAAGCAGGGCGGCGTGTTCACCGACGACCTGATCGATGCCTACATCGAGCTCAAGATGGCCGAGGTCACGCGTTTTCGCATGACCACGCACCCGGTCGAGTTCGACATGTACTACAGCCTGTAGGAGCGCCCCTCGGACGCGACTCCTCTGGTCCTGAACGCCCCCTGAACACGGGGGCGTTTTTTTTGGCTCGCGAAAGGCGTAAGGTAAAAGCATGCGCACACTCATGTTCCTGCTCGTCCTGCTGCCGGCCTTCGTCCTGGCCCAGGAGGCTGCCGCGCCGGCCGCTCCGTCGCCGCCGCCGCCGAAGGCGCAGGTCAAGGACCAGGTCTACAAGTGGGTCGACAAGGACGGCGTCATCCATTACGGCAACCAGCCGCCGACCCAGGGCGCCACGCCCGCCAAGCTGCCGCCGATCCAGACCTTCAAGGGCGGCACCACTCCGAACCTCAACAAGTACGCCAAGCCCGGCGACGCGGGCGCGGCGATCAACGTCGAGGTCGTCACGCCGGCGCGCGAGGAAACCTTCCGCGGCGGCGAGCGCGTGGTGCCGGTCGCGGTGATGGTCACGCCGCAGATGGGCGAAGGGCACAAGCTGATCTACGTGCTGGACGGCACGCCAGCCTCGCCGCCCACGTCCGACACCGCGTTCGCGCTGACCAACGTCGAGCGCGGCACGCACACCGTTTCGGTCACCCTCGTCGGCGCCGCCGGCGAGGAACTCGCCACGTCGAACCCCGTCACCTTCTACATGAAGCCGCCGACGGTGGACCAGGGCGCCAAGACCCCGCCGAAGCCAAAGCCCAAGCCGTAAGGGCTCGCTGCGCACCAAGTTGGTGCGCTTTCCTGTGGGTTGAGGCGCACCAAAACGGTGCGCAAAGGCCGGTTCTGGCGTAGGCTTCGCTCCCGAAGGCTTGGCCTGAAGCTTGCTGTGGTGCTCCCCACATGAAATTCCCCTCGCGCAGCCGGGTCAGTCCCGAAGCGCTCCTGGAGGGACTGACCACCGCCGTGATCAGCCTGGATCAAGACCTGCGGGTGAGCGCGCTCAACGCTGCCTGCGAGAACCTGTTTGGCGTCAGCCGCCGGATTGCGCAGTCGCAGCCGCTGGCGATGGCGCTGCCGCACTTCGCCTCGCACGAGGCGCGCCTGCGCGAGGCGCTCGAGGCCGGCGCCGGCTTCATCGAGCGCGAACTCGCGCTCAGCCGCGCCGGC
>JANNLM010000361.1:0-14508 GCA_031396825.1 Gammaproteobacteria bacterium
GGCTTTTTGCTTTTTGCTCTACGGGTTTCGAACCCGGAGGGTTCGGGCGCGCCGCAGCGCGGCGCGCCGCGAGGGCCGCAGGCCAGAGCCCCGAGCGCAGCGAGGGGTCGGTCGAGCCGGGCGAGGCCGACCATCCCGGTAGGAGCCACCATCCAAGCCCCACTTCCTCGCCGCCTGGCCTCATGTCAAGAAGCGCGACGAGAAAAAGCGGGAATGACCCATGTCCGATGCAGGGCGCGACGATGGCCTGAGCGACGGTGGGGCCTGCTAGTCTTGCGCCCCGCTTTTGTTCGTCAGTTGCCGTCGCGCTTGTAAGCCGCCTCTTCAGCATCGATGCCTGCCAGCGCTTCCTGCAGCGTGATGTACCGCGGGCTTGGAAACAGCGTGATGGCCCTGGTGATGTCCTCGCGGGCGATGTCGAACCGCTTCAGTTGGCGTGCGGTCCAGTGCCGCTGCTTCAGGTAGTCGTCGTCGTCTCCAAAGGACAAAGCCCGTGTGTCCAGGCTCAGGGCCTGCTCCAGCCTTCCGGCCTTATAGGCAATCCAGGCCTGCGAATAGGATGAGTAGCCCAACAGCACGCCCAGCCTGGGGTTGGCCGTCGCGTGTTCCTGAGCCTGGGCCGCGTAGCGCTCGATCAGCCGAATGTCCCCGTGCCATTTCGGCTGCAGGCCATTGAGCAAGTTGATCCACAGGTAGTAGCTGGAGGGCTGCTGCCTGATGAGATGCAGCGCCCGGGGCAGATACGTCCGGTCGGACTCTTCGTGGTTGGCGACGATGATCAGCACGCGCAGGGCCGGAACATGGTCCGGGACACGCGCCAGCACTTGCTCAGCGTGCTCGCGGGCTACGATCAGCCACCGGCCCAGTTCCTCGAACTGCGCACCCGTCGTGTCGCTCGCGAAGCCGGTGCCCCGCGCCTTGAGCCCCCGCCCCATCTCGCAGTGGGCCAGTGCGGCGACCGCGGTTGGCGAGGCACCCGACTGTGCCACCCACGCCGTTAACTGCTCGTGACCCCGTTCGTTGCAGCGCTGAAACTCCTTGTACGCCTGGATCAAGGCCTCTTCGGCCAGCGGGTTCTCCCGGTTCGCCTGCAGAAACGCGCCCAGGAGCGCTTCCAGCTGCGTAAAAGCCCCCGTGCCCAGCAAGTCCCAGTGGACCTTCACGTTCACCATCGGGAATCCGGGCGCTGACCAGCGCTGGACCGGCGCGTTGGCGGGCTCTGGCGTTGCGCAACCTGCAAGGCAGGTGGCCACGACCGCTGCGCAAACGCTGCCGCCGAACCTTTTCATGGGGCGCATTATGCCGGCCCGCCCCTGTCGATTGCGCGCCCGGCCGCTCGACTAAGTGATGAACCCGGCTACCATTGAAGGCAAGGAGCTCACTTGAAAGACGTACTCGGCAACAAGCGCTGGCTGGCGCTTTACATCCTCTGCACTGGCGTGCTGATGATCGTCCTCGACATGACGGTCGTCGTCGTCGCGCTGCCCACCATCCAGGCCGACCTGGGGTTCTCTGGCACCACGCTGGTCTGGGTGCTCAACGCCTACATGCTCACGTACGGCGGCTTCCTTCTGCTCGGTGGCCGGCTCGGCGACCTGTATGGAGCGCGCCGCTGGTTCCTGATCGGGCTCGCGTTGTTCACCGCTGCCTCGCTCGCCTGCGGGTTGTCGAACTCGCCGGTCACACTGGTCGCCGCGCGCGCCATCCAGGGCTTCGGCGGCGCGGTGGTGACCGCGGTGGCGCTGGCGCTGATCATCAACCTGTTCACCGAACCGGCCGAGCGCGCGCAGGCCATGGGCATCTACGGCTTCGTCTGCGCCGCCGGCGGCAGCATCGGCGAAGTGATCGGTGGGTTTCTGACCAGCTGGCTGGGCTGGGAGTCGATCTTCCTGGTCAACCTGCCGATCGGCGTCGCGGTGTACTTCGCGTGTCAGAAGTTGCTGCCGCCCGATGCGCCGGCCACGACGCCGCGCAAGCTCGACTTTGCCGGCGCCATCACCGTCACGGTCGGCCTCATGCTGGCGGTGTATGCCGTGGTCGACGGCAACGCCGCCGGCTGGACGTCGGCGCAGACGCTGGGCCTGTTCGGCGCCTCCATCGTGCTGCTGGCCGCGTTCCTGGCCATCGAGGCGAGCATCGCCGATCCGCTAATGCCGCTGCGCCTGTTCCGGCTGCGCAACGTTTCGGGCGCCAACGTGGTGGGCGTGCTGTGGGCCGCGGGCATGTTTGCCTGGTTCGTGATCAGCGCGTTGTACCTGCAGCACATCCTCGGCTACAGCCCGTTCCAGGTGGGCCTTGCGTTCCTGCCGGCCGACCTGATCATGGCCGTCTTCTCAGTGTGGCTGTCCGCGAAGATGGTCATGCGCTATGGCATTCGCGGCCCGATGTGGATCGGCCTCGTCATCGCGGCCCTCGGCCTCGCCTGGCTGGCGCGGGCGCCGCTCCACGGCACCTTCCTGATCGACGTGCTGCCCAGCATGGTTTTGCTGGGCCTGGGCGCCGGCATGGCGTTCAACCCGGTGCTGCTCGCAGCGATGAACGACGTTGCGCCCGAGGAAGCGGGCCTTGCTTCCGGCGTGGTGAATACCTCTTTCATGATGGGCGGTGCACTGGGCCTTGCGGTGCTGGCGAGCCTCGCCGACTCGCGCACCGCCGCCCTGCGGGAGGCCGGCGCCGACACGCTCGTCGCGTTGAACGGCGGCTACCAGCTGGCCTTCGTGCTGGGCACGATCATCACCGCGGCCGGCGCGCTGGTCTGCGCGCTGTGGCTGCGCCCGAAAGCGCAACCCGACGGCGGCGAGTCGGTCGCCGAAGCCGGATGACGCGCGCCCTGGTTGCTGCGTTGGGGCTGGCGCTCGGGGCCTGTGGGCCAAGCCTCGCGACCCGCTACGAGGTCGGCAACCAGGCGCTCTCGCACGGCGATGGCGCAATGTATTTCGTCGTGATCTCGCCGCGCCTGCAGGCCGCGCTCAACGAATGCATCCCGTCCGGGACGCGCGGCGCTTCGCCGATGCTGATGGTGGTCGCGGACGTGGACGCCGACGGCAACGCTCCCAACCTGCGGGTCGAGCCCGACTCGCCGGGCAGCGACTGCGTGCGCCAGCGCCTGACCGGGAAACCGCTGCCCAGGCCGCCGCTGAAACCGGGCGCGAAAACCTTCCCGGTGGGGCTGCGCATCGAGACGAAGTAGGCGCTGTCTTACAATGTCCGCATGACCCTCCCCGAGTTGTGCATCCGCCGCCCGGTGTTCGCGACGGTGCTGTCGATCGTGATCGTGCTGGTGGGCGTGGTCTGCTTCCAGCGCCTGTCGGTGCGCCAGTACCCGGCCATTGATCCCCCCGTCGTGACGGTCGAGACGCGGTACCCCGGCGCGTCGGCCGCAATCATGGAGTCGCAGGTCACCGAGGTGCTGGAGAACTCGCTGGCCGGCATCGAGGGTGTGGACGTCATGTCCTCCTCCTCCCGCGAGGAGATCAGCCAGGTCACGCTGACCTTCCAGCTGTCGCGCGACCCGGACTCGGCCACCAGCGACGTGCGCGATCGCGTGTCGCGCGTGCGCGGGGCGCTGCCGCGCGAGGTGCTCGACCCGGTGGTGCAGAAAGCCGAGGCCGACGCGCGACCGGTCATCTGGGTCGCCCTGTTCAGCGACACGCGCGACCGCCTCGAGCTGACCGACTACGCCGACCGCTACCTGAAGGACCGCCTGCAGTCCGTGCCGGGCGTGGCCTACGTCTTCATGTTCGGCTCGCGCTACAGCATGCGCATCCTGCTCGACCCCGAGCGGCTCGCTGCCTACGGCATGACGCCGGCCGACATCGAGGACGCGCTGACCCGGCAAAACGTCGAGATCCCGGCCGGCCGCATCGAGAGCCAGGCCCGCGAGTTCACCGTAACCTCGGAAACCGACCTGCGCACAGCGGAGCAGTTCAACGAACTGATCCTGCGCGACAGCGGCGGGTTCCTGGTGCGCCTGCGCGATGTCGGCCGCGCCGAATTGGGCCCCGAAAGCACGCGCTTCGCCGCGCGCTACAACGGCAAGGACAGCATCGGCATGGGGGTGGTGAAGCAGGCCACCGCCAACCCGCTCGACATCAGCGCCGCCGTGCGCAAGGAGATCGAGGCGATCCGCGGCTCGCTCCCGGCTGGAGTCGAGGTCGAGATTCCGTACGACTCGGCGCTGTTCATCCGCGCCTCGATCGACAACGTCTACGAGGCGATCGGCGAGGCCGTGGTGCTGGTGGTGCTGATCATCTTCTTCTTCCTGCGCTCTTTCCGCGCCACGCTCATCCCGCTGGTGACGATCCCGGTGTCGCTGATCGGCGCCTGCATCTTCATGGTGATGCTCGGCTTCACCATCAACACGCTGACCCTGCTGGCCGCCGTGCTGGCCATCGGCCTGGTGGTGGACGACGCCATCGTGATGATGGAGAACATCTTCCGCCACATCGAGAACGGCGTGCCGCCGCGCGAGGCCGCCATCAAGGGCGCGCGCGAGATCGGCTTCGCCATCATCGCCATGACCCTGACGCTGGCCGCGGTCTATGCCCCGGTCGGCTTCCAGGGCGGCACCACCGGCAAGCTGTTCACCGAGTTCGCCTGGACGCTGGCCGGCGCGGTGCTGGTCTCCGGATTCGTCGCCCTGACGCTGACGCCGATGATGTGCTCGCTGCTGTTGCGCCACGAACCGAGGCACAACATCGCGTACAACCTGATCCAGCGCTTCCTCGACGGATTGACCGGCGGTTACCGCAGCCTGCTCACGCTGACGCTGAGATACAAGGCGATCGTGCTTTTCGTCGGCGCGGCCGTCGCCACCGGTGGCCTGTATGTCGGTACAACACTCAAGCGCGAGCTCGCGCCCACCGAGGACCAGGGCCTGTTCCTGGGCTTCTTCCAGGCCCCCGAGGGATCGACGCTCGAGTACACCGACAGCTACGCGCGCCGGCTCGAGGGCTACTACCGTGAAGTGCCGGAGATCAATCGCTTCTTCGTGGCCGTCGGCTTCCCGATCGACGTCACCTCCGGCATCTCTTTCGTGCGGGTCAAGGACTGGGACCAGCGCGAGCGCAGCATCTTCGAGATCACCGGCAGCCTGTTCCCGAAGTTCATGGCCACGCCCGGCGTCATGGCCTTCCCGATCACGCCGAGCGCCTTCGGCGTCGATTTCCTCGGCAAACCGGTGTCGGTGATGATCCTGACCACGGAGCCGTACCCCGAGCTCGCCGCGATGATGGACCGCCTGGTCAAGCGGGTGGCGGCCGCGCCCGGCATGCTCGCGGTGGAGAGCGACCTCAAGCTCAACAAGCCGCAGCTGCGCGTCGAGCTCAACCGCGACAAGGCCGCCGACATGGGTGTCAATCCGCTCGTGGTCGGCCGCGCGCTGGAGACGCTGCTCGGCGGCCGGCAGGTCACGCGCTTCAAGCGTGAGGGCGAGCAGTACGACGTCGTGGTCAAGCTGCAGGACATCGATCGCACCAACCCGCGCGACCTGAACCGGATCTACGTGCGCTCGCAGGCCGGCGCGATGATCGGCCTCGCCAACGTCATCACCGTGCGCGAGACCGTGGCGCCCCGCGACCTGCCCCACTTCAACCAGCTGCGCGCCGCCAAGATCAACGCCAACCTCGCGCCCGGCATGGCGCTCGGCGACGGCCTCAAGGTCGTCGAGCAGGCGGTGAAGGAAGAGCTTCCGTCCACGGTGCAGATCGATTACGCCGGCCAGTCACGCGAGTTCATCAACGCCAGTTCCGGCATGACGTTCATCATGAGCCTGGCGCTGGTGTTCATCTTCCTGGTGCTGGCGGCGCAGTTCGAGAGCTTCCTGTCGCCATTCATCATCATGCTGACGGTACCGCTGTCCATGGCCGGCGCGCTGGTGGCGCTGAAGCTGTCCGGCGGCACCAACAACATTTATTCGCAGGTCGGCCTGGTGACGCTGATCGGCCTGATCACCAAGCACGGCATCCTGATCGTCGAGTTCAGCAACCAGCTGCAGCTCGCCGGGCGCAGCAAGCGCGACGCCGTGCTTGAGGCCGCGACGCTGCGGCTGCGGCCGATCCTGATGACCACCGGCGCGATGGTGCTCGGCGCGGTGCCGCTGGCGCTGGCCACCGGCGCCGGCGCCGAGAGCCGCGAGCAGATCGGCTGGGCCATCGTCGGCGGCCTGCTGGTCGGCACGCTGTTCACGCTGTTCGTGATTCCGGCGGTGTACGACCTGGTCGCGCGGCGGCAGCAGGCCGACGATGCGGACGGCGACGCCGTCCCCGCGAAATAGGTCCTTGCGCGCCGCCACGCTGCTCCTCGCCCTGCTGCCGCTCGCCGCCGCGGCGCAGTCGCCGGCCGAGTCCCAGGCCGCGCGCGATACCGAGTTTGACGGCCTGCGCCTGGTCGACGGCAGCCACCGCGGCGTCCAGTTCGGCTACGTCACCGCCGAAATGCGCCCCAGCGAGGGCGCTTACGTGTGCGGCGCCATGCGGCGCGACGAGGCGGCGGCGGCCGCGAGCGTCGTCGGCGCCGGACTGTCCAACCTGCCCGACGCCACGCTGGCGCGCCTGCGCCTGCGCTACGTCGTGCTGTGCGGCGGCGTCACCGAGACCGGGCGCAGCATCGGCGGCATCCCGGTCGCGCCGCTGAACCTGCTGGTGCTCGACGGCTCGAGCGATTCCGCCTCGCTGGAGCACCGCACGCTGCACGAGCTGTACCACCTGCTCGAGTACCGTTTCGGCGGCATCAGCGACTCCGAGTGGACCGGCCAGTTCGGCGGCGGTTACTCGAACCGCTATCCGGGCCTGATGCGCAAGGCGCCGCTGGGCAGCGGCAAGCCCGGGTTCGCCACGTCGTACGGCGAGACCTACCCGCACGAGGATCGCGCCGAGCTGTTCGCCTGGCTGGTGCTGTCGCCGCACGCGGTGGCCGACCTGGTGCGCCGCACCGGCGACGAAGTCCTGCGCCGCAAGGCGGACTTCCTCAGCGACAAGTGCCAGCGCGCGGTCGGCCTGTCGATCGCGCTGCCCCCCTAGCCCATGTCATTCGAGTGCATCGTCTACGCCAGTAGCGCCGTGGGCAAGCTGTCCGATTCCGACCTCGAAGCCATCCTGCTCAAGTCGCGGCGTCGCAACCAGGAGCACCAGGTCACCGGCGCGCTGCTCTACCACGATGGCTCCTTCTTCCAGTATTTCGAAGGGCCACGCGAGGGCGTCCAGGTGGTCTACGGCCACATCCGGCGCTCGCCGCTCCATCACGGCATCATCGAACTGCAGGCGTCGCCGGTCGGGGAACGCGCGTTTCCGTCCTGGCTGATGGGCTTCACGCGCGCACCGAAGTCCACCATCCTCCAGTTGTCGGCCGCCTCGTGGCAGTCGGCCATTCACGGCAGCCAGGGTGCAGAGCTCACGTCCGAAGGCATGGAACTGCTGCTGAGCTTCTGGCGCACCAACCTCCCCGCTCCGGGCGGGGCGGGATCGAACTAGCCGCCGATCGAGCGGTAGTAGTCCATCAGCACCTTGGCCACCTCGGGCCGCGCGAACTCCGGCGGCGGCGCGATGCCCTTGCCGAGCATCTCGCGCACCTTGGTGCCGGACAGGTCGACGTAGTCCTCGTCGGTGTGCCCGGGGGCTTCGCGCTTCATGACGACGCGGCCGAGCTTTTTGCTCCAGGCGGTGTTGTCGGCGGCGAAGATCTCGATCTCCAGTGCGCCCTTGGGCACGCTCGTGTCGAAAATCGCTTGCGCGTCGAACGGACCGTAGTAGCTGCCGACGCCGGCGTGGTCGCGGCCGACGATCAGGTGGGTCGCGCCCATGTTCTGGCGGAACACGGCGTGCAGCACCGCCTCGCGCGGGCCGGCGTACAGCATGTCGAAGCCGTAACCGGTGACCATCACGGTGTTCTTCGGGAAGTACAGCTCGACCATCTTGTTGATGCAGTCGTTGCGCACGTTGGCCGGGATGTCGCCGGCCTTGAGCTTGCCGAGCAGCATGTGCACGACGATGCCGTCGGCCTTCAAGCGTTCCATCGCCATGCGGCACAGTTCTTCGTGCGCGCGGTGCATCGGGTTGCGCGTCTGGAACGCCACGACCTTGTTCCAGCCGCGCTTTTCGATCTCCGCGCGGATCTGCACGGCGGTGCGGAAGGTTTCCGGGAAGTCCTTCTCGAAGTAGCTGTAGTTCAACACCTCGACCGGGCCGGAGAGCAGTGTGTTGCCCAGCGACAGGAACGTGTCGACGCCCGGATGCTTTGCATCGAGCGTGCCGAACACCTTCTGCGCCATCAATTCGAGTTGTGCCTGCGACACGGTCTCCAGCGCTTCGACCGTCATCACGGCGAGCAGCGGACTGCCATCCACGTTCGGGTCGCGCAGCGCGACGCGCTGGCCCACCCGGATGCCGCCGGCGTCCCGGGTCAGGTTCAGCACCGGCACCGGCCAGAACAGGCCGGAAGTGGTCTTCAGGGTCTCGGCCACCGACAGGGCGTCGGCCAGGTTCATGTAGCCGGTCAGCGGCGTGAAGTAGCCGGCCGCCAGCATCACGGCGTTGGCGGCAGCGGCCGAGTTCAGCGTCAGGGACGGCAGCGTTGCCGTCTCCTTCAGCAGCGCCTCGCGGCGCGCGGCGTCGGCGACGAACAGGGGGCGCAGCGCGGCGGCGCCGTGGGGCTTGATCGGCATGGGCGGTCCTCGAGGGGCGCGCAGGATACCGCGTTTGCCCGGGCCGGAGTATCGTAATCCGCTCTAACAACCGCCGGGGGAAAACAACCATGCCCATGCCTTCCGCTTCGCGCCTCGCCGCCGTCCTGGCCCTTGCGCTGTGCGCGGCGCCGGCCGCCGCGAAAGTGACGCCCGAGGAAGCCGCCAAGCTCGGCGCGGAGCTGACGCCGATCGGCGCCGAGAAAAACGCCAATGCCGACGGCAGCATCCCGGCCTGGACGCCGATCGAGAAGAAAGGCGCGCTCAAGGGCGAGTTCCCGAGCGACGCGGCGATGGACGCGGAGAAGCCGCTGTTCACCATCACCAAGGCCAACATGGCGCAGTACGACAAGTTCCTCACGGCCGGCCACAAGAAGCTGCTGGGCATGTACGACAGCTACAAGATGATCGTGTACCCGGGCCACCGCGTGGTGACCTGGCCGAAGGAAGTCGAGGCGGCGACGAAGGAGAACGCGACCACCGCGACGCTCAGCGGCACCGACGTGGTCGAGGGCGCCAAGCTCGGCTTCCCCTTCCCGATCCCGAAATCCGGCGCCGAGATCATCTGGAACCACAAGCTGAAATGGCGCGGCGAGAACGTGCGCCGCTACAACAACCAGCTGATCGTGCAGCCCAACGGCGAGTTCCAGCTGACCAAGATCGTCGAGGACGTGAAGTTCTACTACGCGAGTATCAAGCAGCCCCTGGCGCTGACCAAGACCGAGAACATGTTCATCAAGTACCTGTCGCAGACCATCGCGCCGCCGCGCATGGCCGGCACCTTCATCCTGGTGCACGAGAAGGGCGCCACCGGCAACGAGGGCCGCGCCGCGTGGCTCTACTCCCCCGGCATCCGGCGCATCCGCCGCGCGCCGACGGTGTGCTGCGACAACCCGTACGAAGGCACCGACGGCCACCAGTTCTACGACCAGGTGGACCTCTTCAACGGCGTGCTCGAGCGCTACAACTGGAAGCTGGTCGGCAAGCAGGAGATCTTCACCGGCTACCACGGCAACAAGCTGGCCGGGAACAAGGTCAAGTTCAAGGACATGGCCAAGGGCAAGCACATGAACCAGGACCTGCCCCGCTACGAGAAGCACCGCGTGTGGGTGGTCGAGGCCACGCTCAAGCCCGGCACCAACCACACCTTCAAGAAGCGCGTCATGTACCTCGACGAGGACGGCTGGAATATCGTCGCGGTCGACAACTACGACGCGCGCGACCAGCTCTACCAGTTCCAGGAAGGCCACTACGTGGTGGCGCCGAACATCCTGTCCGGCGGCACCGTGCCGGAGCTGATCTACCACTTCAACTCGGGGCGCTACTTCATCACCGCCGCGGCCAACGAGGACAAGCCGAACGACTTTACGGTGGACTTCGACGACAACTACTTCGAGTCCGCCTCGGTGCAGAAGCGCACGACGAAGTAGGTCAGCAAGCCATTGCCGACGTCGGCATGGGAATGCCGACCTACCGCGGCATCGCCTGCAGCACGGCCTGGTTGCGGCCCTTGGACTTGGCGTCGTACAGCGCCCGGTCGGCGGTCTTGACCAGGTCGGCCGGCACCTGGCCCGCCTGCGGCGAGATGGCGCACACGCCGATGCTCATGGTCACGTGCCCGGCCGGGGCGGCTTCGTGCGGCAGGCGCTGGGCCCGCAGCGTCTCCAGCACGCGCCCCGCGACCAGCAGCGCGCTGACCGGCGTGGTGTCCGGCAGCAGCAGCGCGAACTCCTCGCCGCCGTAGCGCGCGACGAGGTCCACCTTGCGACGCCCGGACGAACGCATCGCCTCGGCCACCAGCTTCAGGCATTGGTCGCCCTTCTGGTGGCCGTAGGTGTCGTTGTAGCGCTTGAAGTAATCCACGTCCGCCAGCAGCAGCGCCAGCGGCTTGCCGGTGCGTGAGTGGTGGTTCCACTCCTGCGTGAACGCCGCGTCGAAGGTGCGGCGGTTCGGGATGCCGGTCAGCGAATCGATGCTCGACTCCTCGCGCAACGAGGCGTTGTGGGCCTCGAGCTGTTCCTTCAGGTCGATCAGCTTCTGGCGCATGTCGGTGATGCGCTGCATGGCGTTGATCTTGGCGCGCAGCACCACCGGGCTGACCGGCTTGGCCAGGTAGTCGTCGCCGCCGGCCTCGAGGCCGGTGGCGATGTCCTTGTCGCCGATGTTGCTGCTCAGGAAGATGATCGGGATCCAGTCGTGGTCGCCGGACAGCGCGCGGATCTGCCGGGCTGTCTCGTAGCCGTTCATGACCGGCATGTCGACGTCGAGCACGATCAGGTCCGGCTCATGCACCCGGAACAGGTCGATCGCCTGCAGGCCCTCGTGGGCCTCGGTGACCTCGTGCCCCATCGCGCGCAGCTGGTCGCCCAGCGCCGCGCGCAGGGTGCGCGAGTCATCCGCGATCAGGATGCGCATCCGCCCGGCCTCCGGTGAGACCTACTCGACCCAGCCGAAGCGCTCGACCGAATTGAAGATGTCGGTCTCGGTCACGATGCCGATGACTTTGTCGCCCTGCGAGATGGCCAGGCGCGAGAAGTTCTTCTCGGCCAGCAGCTTCGCCGCCTCGCGGATGGTGGTCTCTGCGGGCACCGCGAACAGCGGCCGGCTGGCGATGTCCTTGACCTTCGACGACGCCGTGCTGCGGTTGGCGTGGACGATCTTGGTGACGATGTCGCGGCGGGTCATGATGCCCCAGTCGCCCTTCTTGTTGGGCTCGACCACGATGCAGCTGACGTTGTTCGTGGTCATCTGATGCATCGCGTCCTCGACCGTGTCCTCCTCGCCCGCCGTGATCAGCGTGCGCGTCATCAGGTCGCCGACCGTCTGCGGCGCGCGGCCGGTGGAGATCATCTCCTCCATCGGCTCGAGCAGGCGGCGGATCTCGCGCTGCTTGCGCTCCTTGACCAGCTGCTCGTGCTGGACCTTGCGCTTGGCCTCGAGGTCCACGCCGCCTTCCATGCGCTCGATCAGCGCGTCGGCGAACTGCGAGGTGCCGACTTCCTTGGCGCCGTCGATCTGGCGCGCGAAGTCGTAGGTCACGATGCCGTCGCTGATCACTTCCGGATAGACCAGCGTGATCAGGTCGGCGGCCTCCTTCCAGCCCATGTACTCGAGCATCATCACGCCGCTGAACAGCAGCGAGCCCGGGTTGACCTTGTTGAGGTTGGCGTACTTGGGCGCGGTGCCGTGGGTCGCCTCGAACACCGCGCAATTGTCGGAGATGTTGGCGCCCGGCGCGATGCCCATGCCGCCGACTTCGGCGGCGACGGAATCAGAAAGATAGTCGCCGTTGAGGTTCGGCGTGGCCAGCACGTCGAACTCCTCGGGCCGCAGCAGCATCATCTGGAACATGATGTCGGCGATGCGGTCCTTGATGACGATCTTGCCCTCGGGCTGCTTGCCCTTGTACTCCGCGTAGAGCTGCTCTTCGGTGATGGTGACGTTGCCGAATTCCTCGCGCGCCACTTCGTAGCCCCAGGAGCGGAACGCGCCTTCCGTGAACTTCATGATGTTGCCCTTGTGCACCAGCGTCACCGACTCGCGGCCGTTGTCGATGGCGTACTGGATGGCCATGCGCACCAGGCGCTTGGAGCCGAAGGCGCTGATCGGCTTGATGCCGATGCCGGCGTCTTCGAAGAACTTGGCCTTCATCTCTTCGCGCAGGAACTTGGCGACCTTCTTGTTCTCCGGCGTGCCCGACTTGTACTCGATGCCGGCGTACACGTCCTCGGTGTTCTCGCGGAAGATCACCACGTCCACCTTGCCCGGCTGCTTCAGCGGGCTCGGCACGCCGGCGTAGTGCTTGACCGGGCGCACGCAGGCGTAGAGGTCGAGGTCCTGGCGCAGCGCGACGTTGAGCGAGCGGAAGCCGCCGCCGACCGGCGTGGTCAGCGGGCCCTTGATCGAGACCACCAGGTCCTGCAGGACCTTCAGCGTCTCGTCGGGGCAGTAGTTGCCGTCGTACAGGCCGGCGGCCTTTTCGCCGAGGTAGGTCTCGCACCAGTGGATCTTGCGCTTGCCGCCGTAGGCCTTCTTGACCGCCGCATCCCAGATGCGCAGGCAGGCCTTGGTGATGTCCGGGCCGATGCCGTCGCCTTCGACATAGCCGACGATCGGCTGGTCGGGCACGTGCAATTTGCCGCCCTTGATGGTGATTTTTTCGCCGGTGGTGGGAATCTTGATGTGGCGATAAGCGGCCATGGCCGGTAACTCCTTGATTCTTATATGAGGTTTTCCCGCGAAACAGCATTTTATCCTAGCGGTGGGTTAAGCTAGCGCCCCTTTCGCAGCCGGCCCCGTGCCATGCGCGCCCTGGTTCCCATCGCCAACGGTGTCGAAGACATCGAAACCGTCACCATCATCGACGTCCTGCGCCGCGCGCAGTTCGACGTCACGGTGGCGTGCATCGAGCACGACCTCACCGTGACCATGGCCAAAGGCTGCAGACTGACCGCCGACACGGCGTTCAACGACATCAAGAAAGAGGCCTTCGACCTGATCGCGGTCCCCGGCGGCAGCGCCGGCGCCGCCGCGCTGGCCAAGAACAAGGCGCTGATCGAGATGCTCAAGCACAACCGCGCCAACCGCAAATGGTACGCCGGGATCTGCGCCGCGCCGGCCATGGTGTTCGCGCCGCACGACCTGCTCGAGGGCAAGCGCGCCACCTGCTTCCCGGCGTTCAAGGACCAGCTGCCGCGCTACATCGACGCCCCGGTGGTGGTCGACGGCCATTGCATCACCAGCCAGGGCCCGGGGACTTCCCTCGCCTTCGCCCTGAAGCTGGTCGAGCTGATCCAGGGCGAGGACAAGGCGCGCAAGATCGCCGAGTCCATGATCGCCCCGCTCGAGGACGCGACGGCGTAGGAGCCCGCGGGGTCAGGCTTTTTCGGCGACCGCTTCCTTCAGCATCTTCTGCAGCTGGCCCGACTGGTGCAGGTCCAGCGTGATGTCGCAGCCGCCAACCAGTTCGCCCTTCACGTACAGCTGCGGGAAGGTCGGCCAGTTGGCGAACTTCGGCAGCGCCTTGTAGACCTCCTGATCCTCGAAGATGTTGACGAAGGCGAACTCGACGCCGCAGGCCTTGAGGGCCTGCACCGTGCGCGCCGAGAAGCCGCACTGCGGGAAATCCGGCGTGCCCTTCATGTAAAGGATCACGGGATTGTCGGTGACCTGCTTCTTGATGCGTTCGAGGGCGTCCACGAGGGCTCCGGCGGAGCGAAAAACGGGCGGGCGCGGAGTATACGCGGGCGCGCCTCCCGACATTGAAGCAAGGCGGGCGCTGCTTTATGCTGCAACGCGCATAAGCCTGCGTAAACACCCGATTCACAAGAGGAAAAACGATGAATCCCCTGGACAAGATCACCACCACGCTGGTCGCCGGCGTCGTCCTCGCAGTGCTCGCCGTGTTCGCCATCCACGGCCTCGCGCCGGGCGGCACCAGCGATGCGCTGCTCGTGCTCGGCCGCTGGCTGCACATCGCCTCCGGCATTACCTGGATCGGTTTGCTGTACTACTTCAACTTCGTGCAGGCGCCCGCGCTGGCCGCGGCTGCGGCCGACAAGGGCGGCCCCGGCGGCGCCGGCGTCACCAAGTACGTCGCCCCGCTCGCGCTGCTGTGGTTCCGCTGGGCGGCGCTGGTCACCTGGCTGTCCGGCGCGGCCTACCTGGTGATGGCCGAGCACCTCGGCTTCATCCGCTCGTTCACGCTCGGCTTCGCCGACGGCGGCAACTGGCAGCACGCCACCATCGGTCTGGGCGCCTGGCTCGGCACGATCATGCTTTTTAACGTCTGGATGATCATCTGGCCGAACCAGCAGAAGATCCTCGGCCTG
>JANNLM010000303.1:0-3447 GCA_031396825.1 Gammaproteobacteria bacterium
CGGCGTGTGGACCGCGGCCTCCGAGCGCGCGCCCATGAACTCTCCCGCCAGCACGCTGACGCGCATGCGGCTGGTCTCGACCAGCGGCACCTTCGGCACGTGCTGGAACGCCGGCGCCATGCGCCGCGCGAAATCGGGCAGCGCGATCCAGAACTGCACGCCGTGGATCTCGCTTCCCGTCGTGGAATCCTCCGAGTGCGAGATGCCGCGCCCGGCGGTCATCAGGTTCAGCGCGCCGGGCTGGATGGCCTGCACGGTGCCGAGCGAGTCGCGATGCAGCAGTTCGCCCTTGAGCAGCCAGGTGACCGTTTGCAGCCCGGTGTGCGGATGCGGGCCGACGCGCATGCCGTCGCCCTTGCTCAAGTCGGCGGGGCCGAAGTGGTCGAGGAAGCACCAGGCCCCGACCATGCGCCGGTGCCGCGTGGGCAGGGCGCGGCGCACCTTCATGCCGGCGCCGAGATCGACGATGGAAGCGTCGATGCGCTCGGGGATCATGCCAGCGCCGTGGCGATGCGGACCGTGCCCGACAGCAGCTTGTGTATCGGGCACTTGTTGGCGACGTCGAGCAGGCGCTCGCGCTGCTCGGCGGACAGTTCGCCGGCAAGGCGGATCTGGCGGTCCAGCTCGGTCGCCCCATCGGCCGGCTTGCCGCGCGGGTTCTTCAGCACAGCCACCTCGATCCCCGTCAGGGGCCACTGCTTGCGCGCAGCGTACATCTGCACCGTGATGACCGTGCACGCGCCGAGCGCGCCGCAGACCATCTGTGAGGGGTTGGGGCCGGTGTCGGCGCCGCCGACCGAGGCGGGTTCGTCCGCGTGCCAGCGGTGCTTGTCAGCGGTGATGTCGGCGCGCCACGGCGTGGCGGTGGACGTGACGGTGACGGAGGTGTCGCTCATGCCGGCCTCGTTCAGGGTGAGGGGTTGTAGTATGCGCGGCCCCATGACCCTCGCCGAGCTCATCCTCGCCCTGACCGTAGTCGCGGTCTGGGGCACCAACTTCGCCATCATCAAGATCGGCCTCTCCGATTTCCCGCCGCTGCTGTTCGCGTTCCTGCGGTTCTTCTTTGCGGCGCTGCCCTGGATGTTCTTCATCAAGCGCCCGGCCGTGGCCTGGCGTTACCTGATCGCCTTCGGCCTGTTCCTCGGCGTCGGCCAGTTCGGCGTGCTGTTCATCGCGATGCGGGCCGACATCACACCGGGCTTGGCCTCGCTGGTCATGCAGGTGCAGGTATTTTTCACCGTCGGACTCGCGCTGGTGCTGTTCGGCGAGGCGGTGCACGCGCGCAACCTCGTCGGCCTGGCGCTCGCCGCCGGCGGCCTCGCCGTGATCGGCATGAATCTCGATGCGGTCACCACGCCCAAGGGCCTCGCGCTCGTGCTGCTCGCCGCGTTGTCGTGGGCCGGCGCCAACGTCACGGTGAAGTACGCCGTGAAAGCGCACGGCAAGTTCGACGTGCTCGGCTTCATGATCTGGTCGTGCTTCTTCGCGGTGCCGCCGCTGGGCGCACTCGCGCTGTGGTTCGAGGGCTGGCAGCCGTCGGCCGACGCGCTCGCCGCCGCGGGCTGGGTGGCCTGGGCCACGGTGCTGTGGCAATCGCTCGGCAACACGCTGTTCGGCTTCGGCGCGTGGAACTGGCTGCTCGCGCGCCACTCGGCCGCCGTGTTCACGCCGGTGGCGCTGCTGGTGCCGGTGTTCGGCATGGCCGCATCGAGCCTGTGGCTGGCCGAGCCGATGTTCGCGTGGAAGCTGACCGCGGCTGGCCTGATCGTGGCCGGGCTGGCGGTGAACATGTTCGGCGGCCGCCTGGCCCGCTAAAAAGGGGACGCACATCTTTTTAAAATATGTGCGTCCCCTTTTTTGGAGGCCGTCGTTCGGAAATCCCTGCAGAATCAACGGGCCAGCGCACGCACTGCACCAAAATGTGGTAGGGTTCGCCCCCCGCGTGCCCTCCCGGCACACGAGAAGGCACCCCCGATGGCCCGCAGACCCAACGTTAATCCCGTAGCCGCACGCGAAGCTCACAAGCTGTTGTTCGATGCCTCACCGTTGGTGTCCAAATATCCGGGGATCGGCGAAGTTGCGGTCGACCTGAAGTTTGCCGACCCCGAGGGCAAGCAGCACCCCTCGCCGCGCGGAATGCTGTTCGGGCAGGACATGCACGCGTACTTCAAGTTCGCATGCCCGATGCGTGACTGCACCGGCGGCGGCTTCGACCCGAGCGACGACCTGCTGGGCGCGCTGTCGAAGAAGCGCAACGGCCATGCCGGCGTGGTGAGCTGCAAGGGCAATCGCCCGCGCAGCGGCCTCAAGAACCTGCCCTGCGGCCTCGAGCTGCACTACACGATGGCGATCCGCAAGGAAGCCGCGGCCGCGTAATCCCTAAGAAAAAGGGAAGAAAAAGGGGACGCACATCTTTTAAAAAGATGTGCGTCCCCTTTTTTCTTGGTTACGCCGCGGCGGCCAGCTTGGTCGCGCCGACCGGCGCCGCAGCCGCCAGCCCGCGGTTGCCGTACATCCCGCGTACCCAGGCAAGGCCCGGGCGGTCGCGCCAGGGCTTCAGCACGTCCTTCATCTGGCGCTGGTAGTCGCGCCGGCTGTACAGCGGGTGCTCCTCGGGGCAGGCCAGCGGCGCGAGCAGCGCCGCCGCGGTGATGTCCGCCACGGTGAGGGCGTCACCGACGAGGAAGCGCTTGCCCGACTCAGCGGCGCGATCCAGCTCGCCGATGGTGCGGTGGACGATGCGCTGCGAACGGGCGAAGGCGGCGGGCGAGGTGTCGAGCCCGCGCAGGAACAACTGCCGGATCAGCGGGAAGGCCGCGTGCAGCGCCAGGCGCTGGAGCGGGCTGGCGTCGATCGAGAACAGCTTCAGCGCCAGTTCGCGACGGTTGAGCAGCTCGCCGTAGACCAGGCGCAGCAGGTGCACCCCGGCCATGTCGAAGCGCGCCTCGGCCTCCATCACCTGCGCGCGCAGCGCCGGGTCACGCGGAATGAGCGAAAACGGTGCGCGGCGCTCTTCCAGCCACTCCAGGATGCGGGTGCTGTCGGAAATGGTCTCGCCGTCGCCTTCGAGGACCGGCATGGAGGTGAACAGCCCGCCGCCGGGCGAAGTCAGCCACTGGGCGTGCACGAACGGCGGGAGGGCGCGCTCGTGGTAGGAAATGCCAGTGGCATCAAGGGCCCAGCGCACCTTCTCGCTCGACTGGGACACCGCATACGTATACAGCGTGATCTGACCCATAACCTGCTCCTTGCCAACTACCGCCCGGCAAGGCGCCGTACGGCCGCGGATACTGCCTGCGAATTGTGACAATTGATATAGACAGCAAATACCGGGCCAAGTGCGTTTCTTGTTGTCAGCCCGCCGCCTCGAGCTGATCCGCCGCGGCCAGCCACTCGGCTTCGACGGTTGCGACCTGCTTGCGCAGGTCCCGCTGCTCGCGCTCCAGC
>JANNLM010000015.1:0-3894 GCA_031396825.1 Gammaproteobacteria bacterium
GGATGCACCGCCGGGCCCTGGTGCAGCATCTGGAAGAAGGCGTGCTGCGTGTTGGTGCCGACGTCGCCCCACAGCACCGGCGTGGTCGGGTAGTCCACCGGCTTGCCGTCCAGGTCCACGCTCTTGCCGTTCGATTCCATCTCGAGCTGCTGCAGCCACGGCGTCAGCAACTGCAGGCGCTGGAAGTACGGCGCCATCACCTGGCTGGTATGGCCGAGGAAGTTGGTGTTCCACACGCCGATCATGCCCAGCAGCACCGGCAGGCTGCGCGACGGCTCGGCCAGGCGGAAGTGCTCGTCCATGGCGTGCGCCCCGGACAGCATTTCGCGGAAGCGCGCCGCGCCGATCGCGAACATGATCGGCAGCCCGACCGCCGACCACAGCGAATAACGCCCGCCGACCCAGTCCCAGAAACCGAAGGTCAGCTCGGGCGCGACGCCGAAGCCGCCCGCCTCGGCCGGGTTGGCCGTCACCGCGACGAAATGCCGCCCGACCGCCTCGACCCCGCCCGCGACGCTGAGCCAGCGGTGCGCGGCGCGCGCGTTGAGGGTGGTCTCCTGCGTGGTGAAGGTCTTCGAGGTGACGACGAACAACGTCTGCGCCGGCTTGAGGCGCTTGAGCAGCGCCGCGATGGGCGCGCCGTCGACGTTCGAGATGAAGTGGGTGCGCAGCGCGCCGGCGTACGGCGCCAGCGCGTCGCAGGCGAAATGCGGGCCGAGGTCCGAGCCGCCGATGCCGATGTTGACGACGTCGGTGATGCGCTCGCCGGTCCAGCCGAGCCAGCGGCCCTCGCGCACATCGTCGGTGAAGCGCGTCATGCGCTCGAGCACGCCCAGCACGTCGGCCATGACGTCGCGGCCGCCGCTCATGACGGCGCGCCCGGAGACGTTGCGCAGCGCCACGTGCAGCGCCGCGCGCCGCTCGGTGGCATTGACCTTCTCGCCCGCGAACATGCGCTCCACCGCGCGCGGCAACCCGCGTGCCTCCGCCAGCCGCGCGAGCAGCTCGAGCGTTTCGCGGCTCACGCGCTGCTTCGAATAGTCGAGGTAGAGGCCCGCCGCTTCGCACGACAGCCGCTCGGCGCGCAACGGATCCTTGCCGAACAGGTCGAGCAGCGTGACGTTCTTCTGGCTGGCGGCGTGGCGCCCGAGCGCCTGCCAGGCGGGGCTATCGGTCAGCTTGGACATGGGCCCGGAATCTAACGCGCCCGGGCGGGCGCCGACAATGACGCCGGCCTCGGCCCCTGGCCGCGGCCCTTAGCGGCTGCGGACGATGCGCAGGCCCGGCTTGCCGGGCAGCGCGCGCCGCTCGGCGGGCAGGTGCAGCCGTTCGAGGCGCTCGACGCAGCGGTCCAGCGTCTGGCCGATCAGCACCTGGTTGCGGACCATGGACATGCGCGCCCAGGTGGAGCGCTCACCTTCGAGGATGAAGCGCTCGACGTCGGCCAGGTTCGGGTTGGACGCCACCTTGGCAAAGCGCCACAAGCTGCGCTGCGGGAAGATGGTGACGTTGCCGCGATACTCCTGGGCCAGGATCGACGAGGCGACGTCGAGCTGGCGGTGCGCGCCGCCGTGCGGCAGCACGCCCTTGGCCAGGTCGATCACGTTCTTGGCGATGTTGCGGCCGGTCGAGAACGCGAACTGGCGCGCCGAATGCAGCACGCCGCCTTCGTCCTCGCCCTTCTTGGTCATGAACGGAAGGACGTGCGGGTTGGTCTGGCTGACGATGAAGTGGTTGACGTTGTGCAGGCGGCGCATGCGCATGACCGGCAGGTCGCTCTTCAGCGAGCCGTCGTTCCACTTCAGCAGCGGCATGAACGGCACGCGCTCCTCGTTCTCGTCCTTGGTCATCAGCATGACCGGCGGGAACAACAGCGGCACCGCGCACGAGGCCAGCGCGGCCTCGCGCAGGTACAGGTACGGGAAGGTCAGGTAGTTCAGCAGGCGCGGCGGCTGGTTGCTGCCGGCCGGCGACACCGTGATGTTCACCACCACGCCCGACAGCTTGTACGCATCCTCGAAGGTCAGGTCGCGCACGTTCTTGGCGATGGCCTTGCGCAGCTGCGTCGGGTCCATCACCGAGCCGCGCTGCCACATCAGCCGCGGCGGCAGGACGCGCCAGAAGTTGTAGTAGGCGCTCTCGGTCTCGAGCAGGCCGTGCATCTCCTCCGGCGAGCGCGTGCCCATGGTGGCGGCGACCACCGAGCCTGCGCTCGAGCCGGACACGACCTGCGGCACCAGGTCCTCGCGGAACAGCGCCTTCACCACGCCGACGTGGAACAGGCCGAGCGTGGCGCCGCCCGACAGCATCAACGCGGAGCGGCCGTACGACAGCGCGACCTCATGGAAGAACTTGAGCTTGTCGGCGCTGGGGAAGTTGGCGACCTCGGCGTCGCAAAGCTCGTTGAGCGCGGCGACGACCTCGGCGACATACTCGTGGATCAGGGCCTTGGTGCCGACGCGGGTGAAGCCATACAGCCCGGGGTTGCCGGTGTTGCCGAGATTCCAGTGCAGGCCCTGGCGCAGGTGGTGCACCAGGCGCTTGACGTCCTTGTCGGTGCGGTACTGGCGCAGCTGGCGCAGGCGGGAACGGATCAGGCGCCAGTCGTACAGGTCGGAGGTCTCGTCCTGCTTCCACTCGTCGAGGCCTTCGCGACGATCGAGTTCTTCGGCGGCGGAGTGCCACGTCCGGTAGTCGGTGGCGTGGTCCATGGCGTACTGACACTCGCGCGCGATTCGATCCACCGGAACTCCCCTGAACGTCGTGGCCCATCATGACCCATATGTTGCACCGCGACAATTGGACAAAGATCCCTCTTGACCGGCTACACTCGTTTTCCCCGCCGCAGCCGCGCCAAAAACGAATTTGAATCCCGGCCTGAATCAGGCACTTGCGGCCCTCGACCGCATCATCCTCGGCAAGTCCCACCAGATTCGCCTGGCGCTCGCCTGCCTGCTCGCACGCGGCCACTTGCTGATCGAGGACATTCCCGGCGTCGGCAAGACCACGCTCGCCCTCGCGCTGGCCCGGGTGCTGGGCCTGAAATTCCAACGCGTGCAGTTCACCAGCGATTTGCTGCCGGCGGACATCCTTGGCGTCTCCATCTTCGAGCAGCAAACTGGCGCGTTCCGCTTTCATCCTGGCCCGATCTTCTCCCAACTTGTTCTGGCGGACGAGGTCAACCGCGCCAGCCCGAAGACCCAGTCCGCCCTGCTTGAAGCCATGGAAGAGCGCCAGGTGACGTCCGAGGGCGAAACCCGCTTGCTGCCGGAGCCGTTCTTCGTCGTCGCCACGCAAAACCCGGCTTACCAGATCGGCACTTTCCCGCTGCCGGAATCCCAGCTCGACCGTTTCATGATGCGCATCGCGCTCGGCTATCCGCCGCCGGACGCCGAGCGCACGCTGCTGGCCGAGCGCGACCGCCGCGAATTGCTGCCGGAAATTCAGCCGGCACTGCTGCCGAAGGACCTGCTGGCCCTGCAGGCCCAGGTCAGCGGCCAGAAGACCACGCCGGCGCTGCTCGAGTACGTGCTGGCGCTGGTGCGCTACACGCGCGAGCACGTCGGCTTGCGCATGGGCCTGTCGCCGCGCGCGGGCCTGTCGATCCGCCGCGCCGCCCAGTCCTGGGCGCTGCTCGATGGCCGCAGCGGCGTGATCCCCGAGGACGTGCAGGCCGTGTTCCCGGCCGTCGTGAACCATCGGCTGCTCGCCACCGCCGAGCGCGAGGCCGGCGCGCCGACGGCCGAAGAAATCCTCGCCGCGGTGGCGATTCCGTAGGAACGCCGACGGCGCGACCCTCATGCGCGTCTGGCTGCTGCTGAAAATCCTGCTGCACCCGCTCCGTTGGGCGCAGGAGCGCATCGACGCCTGGGTGATGGCGCGCGTCAAGCGCCA
>JANNLM010000035.1:0-22203 GCA_031396825.1 Gammaproteobacteria bacterium
GCTCGAAGGTCAGGCTCGCGCCGTCCAGCAAAACGTCCTTCATACGATCACCGACCCTTTCTTGATGACCTGCGCCACCGGATTGCCGCCGAAACGATATGCCAGATGCCGGTAGTCCGGCACGTCGAGCACCAGCAGGTCAGCCTGCTTGCCGGGCTCGAGCGAGCCGAGGCGGTGGCCCAGGCCGATGGCGTGCGCGGCATTGATGGTGGCCGCGGCCAGGGCCTCGGCCGGCGTGAGCTTCTGGTAGCGGCAGGCGATCGCCATCGCCAGCGGCATGGACGGGCACGGCGACGAGCCGGGATTGATGTCGGTGGTCAGCGCCACGGCGGCGCCGGCGTCGATCATCGAGCGGGCATCCGCGTAACGCGCGCTGCCCAGGTTGAAGCTCGCGGTCGGGATGACGACACCGACCGCGGCCGAGGACGCCAGCGCGCGGACGCCGTCGGCGCCGGTGACGTCGAGGTGGTCCACCGAGGTCGCACCGAACTCGAGCGCCAGCGCCAAGCCGCCGAGCTCCGTGAACTGGTCCACGTGCGCCTTCAACGGCAGGCCGGCGGCGCGGCCGGCTTCGAGCACGCGCCGTGCCTGCTCGAGGGAGAACGCGTGGTGCTCGCAGAACACGTCGACGAACATCGGCCGGCCGTCAGCCTTGAACCCGGAGGCCTCGTACCAGGCGAGCGCCGCGGGCAGCAATTCCTCGATGACGAGCTCGACGTAGGCATCCCCTTGCCCGGCAAACTCGGGCGGGACCGCATGCGCGGCCATGAACGTCGGCACCAACTCGAACGGCCCGGTCCGGTCGAGCCGGTCGATGGCGCGCAGCAGCTTCATCTCGGAGGCGGCGTCGAGGCCGTAGCCGGTCTTGACTTCGACCGTGGTGGTGCCGAGGTTCAGCATCTCGTCGAGTCGCGCCAGCGACTGATCCACGATCGAGGGGACGGCGGCGGCGCGGGTCGCGCGCACCGTGGACAGGATGCCGCCGCCGGCCGCGGCGATCTGCTGGTAGGTCTCGCCGCGGATGCGCCGCTCGAACTCGTCCGCGCGGTCGCCGGCGTAGACCACGTGCGTGTGGGGGTCGACGAAGCCGGGGCAGACCACGCAGCCGGTCGCGTCCAGCTCCTCTTCCGCCACGTAGCGCGCCAGCACGTCTTCGCTGGAGCCAACCGCGACGATGCGCTCGCCCTGGATCGCCACCGCGCCGCCGGCGATGAGCCCGGCATCGTCCATGGCGGCTCCACGTCGCGGGCCTTCCGGCGAAGCGCAGGTGACGACCTGGGCCGCGCTATGCACCAGCAAGTCCACTTTCTGTGGTTTCACGGCCCGGGCCGTCATCCCCGCGCAGGCGGGGATCCAGTTTTCGGCCGCATCGGAATCTTGACGCCGGTGCGCTGCGCGAACGCGATCGCCTCCTCGTAACCCGCGTCAACGTGCCGCACCACGCCCATGCCGGGATCCGTGGTCAGCACGCGCTCGAGGCGCTTCGCGGCCTCCGGCGTGCCGTCGGCGACGATGACCTGGCCGGCGTGCGTCGAGTAGCCGATGCCGACGCCGCCGCCGTTGTGGATGCTGACCCAGGTGGCGCCGCCCACGGCATTGATCATGGCGTTGAGCAGCGGCCAGTCGGCGATGGCGTCGCTGCCGTCCTTCATCGCCTCGGTCTCGCGGTTCGGGCTGGCGACCGAGCCGGAATCGAGGTGATCGCGGCCGATCACGATCGGCGCCTTGAGCTCGCCGCTGGCGACCATCGCGTTGAACTTGAGGCCGGCCTTGTGCCGCTCGCCGTAACCGAGCCAGCAGATGCGCGCCGGCAGGCCCTGGAAGGCGACTTTCTCGCGCGCCATCTTGAGCCAGCGATGCAGGTGCTTCTTGTCCGGGAACAGCTCCATCACCGCGCGGTCGGTCTTGTAGATGTCCTCGGGATCGCCGGACAGCGCGACCCAGCGAAACGGGCCCTGCCCCTCGCAGAACAGCGGCCGGATGTAGGCCGGCACGAAGCCCGGGTAGTTGAAGGCCTTCTTCACGCCGTGGTCGAAGGCGCGCTGGCGCAGGTTGTTGCCGTAGTCGAACACGACGACGCCCTGCTTCTGCCACTTCAGCATCGCCTCGACGTGCGTCGCCATCGAGTCCATGGCCTTGCGTTCGTACCGCTTCGGATTCTTCTTGCGCAGTTTCGCCGCCTGCTCGAGCGACAGGCCCGCGGGGATGTAGCCGTGCATGACGTCGTGCGCCGAGGTCTGGTCGGTGACGACGTCCGGCTTGAGCTTTTTCTTCTGCATCAAGGGCAGGACCTCGGCGGCATTGCCGACGACGGCGATCGAGCGGGCGATGCCGCGCTTCTTGCAGTCGAGCGCCTCGGCGATGGCCGAATCGAGGTCCTTGGCGATCGTGTCCACTTGCTTGAGGCGCAGGCGGCGCTCGGCGCGCCACGGATCCACCTCGACGAACAACCCGACGCCCTCGTTGAGCGTGACCGCGAGCGGCTGCGCGCCGCCCATCTCGCCGAGACCGGCGGTGACGGTGAGCCGGCCCTTGAGCGTGCCCCAGCCGTGCTGGCGCGCCAGCGCGCCGAAGGTCTCGTAAGTGCCCTGCAGGATTCCCTGCGTGCCGATGTAGATCCAGCTGCCGGCCGTCATCTGGCCGTACATGATCAGGCCCTCGCGCTCCCAGCGGTCGAAGTTCTCCTGCGTCGACCACTTCGGCACGATGTTGGAGTTGGCCAGCAGCACGCGCGGCGCATCCTCGTGCGACTTGAACACGGCGACCGGCTTGCCGGACTGCACCAGCAGGGTCTCGTCGGGCGCGAGCTGCTTCAGCGACTCGAGGATGGCGTCGTAGCACGCCCAGTTGCGCGCGGCGCGGCCGCGACCGCCGTAGACGATGAGGTTGTCGGGGTCGAAGGCGACGTCGGGATCCAGGTTGTTCTGGATCATTCGGTACGCCGCCTCGATCTGCCAGTTGCGGCAGGACAGCGTGGTGCCGCGCGGCGCGCGGATGGTTCGCTTCATTTGCGCTTCTTTGTAGGAGCGGCTTTAGCCGCGACCGCCGCGAGATAATGCCAAATCACGGCCGCCGCGAGGCGGCTGGTACGCCCGTCAACGTCGAAGGCCGGGTTGACTTCGCTCAGCTCGACGATGCGCGTGCGTGGCTCGGCGCCGGCCAGCGCGGCGAGCTCGCACAACTCCGCGCCGGTCAGGCCGAGCGGATTGGGCGCGGACACGCCCGGCGCCTCTGCGGCATTGACCACGTCCATGTCGAGGCCCCAGAACACCGCCTTGGCGCGCTCGGCCTCGCGCAGCGCCCGGCGCACGACGCGCGCGGCGCCCGCGGCGCGCAGGGCCGTCAGTGGCACCACGCGCACCCGCTTCTCCTTCAGATAGTCGGCGTGCGCCTGCGCGTTGCAGAACGGCTGGCTGCCCAGCTCGAAGAACCGGTGCGCCCGCAGCAGCCCTTCCTCGAGCAACTGGCGATACGGCGTGCCGCTGTTGCGCTCGGCGTTGGGGCGCACGTCGAAGTGCGCATCCACGTTGAACGCCAGCACGTCGCCGGCGTGCTTCGAGAGCGCGGCGCAGTCCGGATAGGAGATGTCGTTGCCGCCGCCGAGCACGACCACACGCTTGCCGTCGGCCAGTAGCTGCGCAACGGCGGCCTGCTGCGCGGCGTGCGTGTCCTCCAGCGTGGCGAGCGGCGCAACGTCGCCGGCGTCGTGCACGCCGAGGGAGTCGAGGCCGGTGACGGTCATCTTGTAGAGCGCGCGGCGAATCTCGGCCGGGCCCTGCGCCGCGCCGACGCGGCCGCCGTTGCGGCGCACGCCCTCGTCCTGCGGGCAGCCGAGGATCACGACCGCCGCCGACTCGTACACGCCGGCGCCACGGTTGACCCGATCGCCAAGGCGCGGGTCGGCGGTGTCGTTGCGGGTGAAGTACAGCGCGGTGTCGGTCGGCCGCGTGCCGGGCAGTCGGGTCATCGTGTTCCAGTAGCGCTAGGCGCCGGCTTTGGGCAGGTGCTTCGCCACCAGCTTGTCGAACCGCGGATCGCCGTGCAGCGGATCGAGCGTCGGGTCGAGGCGGATCTCGTGGGCGTGGCCGCCGTTCGGCAGTTCCAGCACCTCCCCGAGCTCCTTGATCGCACGATCCTCGGCGCCGGCATTGGCGTAGACCCCGACCGCGGCACGCCGCAGGTCAGCGCCGGTCAGCGCGTCGCGCGACATCGGCAGGTCGGCCAGCGCGCGGTCCGCTTCCGCGATGGCGCGCTGGCGCTGGCCCAGCATCGCCAGCGTGGCGGCCAGGCGCATGCGCGTATCGGCCAGGTCCGGCCGCTCGGCGAGCATCTTCTCCAGGATGACGCGCGCCTTGTCGGCCTCGGGTGGCGGCTTGCGGTTGCCGGCGAGCCATTTCACGTGGGCGATGAAGTACTCGATGGGAATCTGCGCGCCACCGCTGGCGGGCACGAACGCCTCCTTGCAGCGTGTGCCGGCGGCAATGGCCTCGGCGAACCGGCGCTGGAGCGTGGCGACGCCGACACGCGAGCCGGTGACCTGGCACCCCGGATCGAATCCAGCCGGGACCTTGGCGAGCACCTGCTCGACGCGTGCCAGGTCGCCGGTCGCGAGGAAGTGATGGTAGGCGCCGATGAGGGGCGTCACCGGGCTTTCGGGGTCGAGGGTGGCGAACTTCGCGAAGGCCTGGGCGGCTTCGGGATAGCGCCGCATCATTTGCAGTGTGCCGCCAAGCTCGGACAGGTAGCTGGTGTTGAGCGGATCCAGCTCCGTGGCGCGCTGCAGGCTGGCGAGGGCCTCGTCCCAATGTCCCTGCCGGCGGTAGATCGGCCCGAACAGGAAATGCACCCTGGCGTTGCCGGGCGCCAGGCGGCGAGCGATCTCCAGCTCGGCCAGCGCGGCCTCGTAGTTGCGGGAGCCGTGGTAGTGGAACAGCGCCTTGGCGACGTGCGCCTCGGCCAGCTCCGGACCGAGCTGCAGCGCGAGATCCGCGTTGCGCCCGACTTGCCCGCGGCGCGTGTCGGACGGGTCGTAGCCCGACCAGTACAGCGAGTCGTGCAGGTGGGCCTGCAGCGCGTAGGCGAGCGCGAACTTCGGGTCGAGCGCGACGGCCTGCTCCAGCCAGCCGATCGCCTCGCGGATCTGGTCGTCCTTGGCATCGGCGCGTCGTTCGACCGCCACCGCGCGCAGGTACAGGTCGTAGGCCGGCGTGTTCCGCGTCGGGATAGCCTCGATCGAGGCCTGCTCCTGCGGCGTCAGCTTGGCGTGCACCGCCGCGGCCACGCTCCGGGCGATGTCGGCCTGCACCGCGAAGACGTCCTTGAGCTCGCTGTCGTACTCGTGGCTCCACACGTGCGTGTCGGTGTCGGTCTCGATCAGCTGCGCGGCGACGCGCACGCGGCCGCCGGCGCGCTGCACGCTGCCCTCGAGGATGTGGTCGGCACCGAGCTTGCGGCCGATGCGGCGCAGGTTCTCCTGCTTGCCGCGGTACGGCATCACCGAGGTGCGCGAGATGACCTTGAGTCCGCTGACCCGCGACAGGTGGCCGATGACGGTGTCGTGCAGGCCGTCGGTGAAGAACGCGCTGTCCGGCTCGGCGCTGAGGTTCTCGAACGGCAGCACGGCGATGGACGGCTGCTCGTCCCGGAAACTGACCTCGACGTCGTCCGGACCGACGCCCTTGCCGGGGCCCTTCTTGTCGTCGTCGTCGCCGCCGAAGATGTTGATCATCGCGATCACGGCGATCGTGATGATCAGCCAGCGCGGGATCTTGCCCACGCGGCGGCGCACGCCGGCGAGGATCGCCGCGCCCTTGCCGCCGCCCCCGGCCGCGTGGACCTCGAATAACTCGACCGGCGTCTCGATGTTCTTGAGCTTCGGCTTGCCCATGCGGGTGAACACCAGCCCGCCGCGGTTGCGCACCGCGCGTTGCACGTCCTCGGACACGCAGATGCCGCCCGGTTCGGCCATGCCGTGGATGCGCGAGGCCAGGTTGACGCCGTCGCCCATGACCTTGTCGCCGGCGTGCTCGACGTCGCCGACGTGGATGCCGATGCGCAGCTGCATGCGCCGGCCGTACGGGGCGTGCTCGTTGTAGGCGGCGAAGCGCTCCTGCACCGCCACCGCGCACTCGACCGCGGCCAGCGCGCTGCCGAACTCGATCAGGAAGGCATCGCCGATGGTCTCGATCTCGCGGCCGCCGAAGCGCGGCAGGATCGCGCGCACCCAGACACGGTGCTGCTCGAGCAGCTCGATCGCCAGCGCTTCGTCGCGATGGGCCATCGCGCTGTAACCGACCAGGTCGGTGAACATGATGGCGGCCAGCCGGCGCGACGGCAGCTCCGGCTGTGCGCCCGGCGAGCCCTGTGCGCCCTGCTTGTGACCCTTGATCGGCACCGCCATTACCGCCCCCTTTCCTTGGGCGCACAGCCTACCCGCGCGGGGCACCCGGAGCCAGAGGTTTGTGCAAGACTCGCCCGGCCATGACGCAGAGCCGATCCGAGTACGTCCGGGTGCGCGATTTGCGTTACCACGTGCGCCGCTGGGGCGACCCGGCCGCCCCGAAAGTGTTCCTGTTGCACGGCTTCCTCGACGTCTCAGCGACCTGGCAACCGGTGGCCGAGGGCCTGCTGCCGAAGTTCCAGGTCCTGTGCCCCGATTTCCGCGGCTTCGGCAACACCGAGTGGCCGGCCGATGGCTACTGGTTCCAGGATTACGTCGGCGACGTCGAGGCGCTCGTCGACCACTACTCCCCCACCGAGCCGATCCTGCTGGTCGGCCACAGCATGGGCGCGCAGGTCGCCAGCCTCTACGCCGGCCTGCGCCCCGCGTGCGTGAAGAAGCTCGCCTGCCTGGACGGGCTGTTCCTGCCCGACATGGAGGCCAGGCTCGCGCCCAAGCGCTTCCGCCGCTGGCTCGACGAGCTCAAGGACCTGCCCAAGCAGAAGACCTACGCCTCGTTCGACGAGCTGGCCGAGCGCATCCGCAAGCAACACCCGGACCTGGTGGCGGAGCGCGCCGGCTTCGTCGCGCGCTGCTGGGGACGCGAGGACGGCCATGGGCGCATCTCGCTGTGCGCCGACCCCAAGCACCGCCTGAGCGGCCCGGGCCTGTACCGCAACGAGGAGTCGCTGGCGATCTGGCGCGAGATCACCGCGCCGACGCTGTTCGTGGACGGCGGCCTGTCGCCGTTCCGCAACGCCATCACGCCCGAGGAAACCGCGCGCCGCCGCGCCTGCTTCCGCGACCAGCGTGCCGTGGTCGTCGAGCGCGGCTCGCACATGCTGCACTTCTCCGCGCCGCAGGAAACGGCGCGCGCCATCGTGGAGTTCCTGATGTAGGGCGGCATTCCAATGCCGCCATGCACGTCGGCAAATGGATTGCCGACCTACGATAATGTGTCGCGCATGAGACCCGCCTGCCTGATCGTCGGCGCCGGCCCCGGGATCGGGCAGTCGGTGGCGCAGGCGTTCGCGCGCGACGGCTACGCGCTCGCGCTGGCGTCGCGCCATCCCGACCGGCTCGACGAGTTCCGCCGCGAGATCGAGAAGGCCGGCACCCCGGCGCGCGCCTACGCCGCCGACGCGGGCGACGAAGCCTCGTTGCGCGCGCTGTTCGCCAGCGTGCGCCAGGACCTCGGCGATCCGGAGGTGCTGGTCTACAACCCGGCGGCGCACGGCGTCGGCAAGCCCATGGCCCTCACCGGCGAGAAGCTCGCCGCGGACTTCCGCGTCAACGTCACCGGCGCGCTGCTGTGCGCGCAGGAGGCCGCCACCGCGATGAAGCAGCGCGGGCGCGGCACGATCCTGCTGACCGGCGGCGGCTTCGCCCACGAGCCGGCCGCCAACTACGCCTCGCTGTCGCTCGGCAAGGCGGCGCTGCGCAATCTCACGTACAGCCTGGCGCAGGAACTGGGCGCGCACGGCATCCACGTCGCGACCGTGACGGTCTACGGCTTCGTGCAGTCGGGCACGCACTACGACCCGGCGCGCATCGCCGACGCCTTCCTGCGGCTGCACAAGCAGAAGCCGGGGCACTTCCAGACCGAGCTCGTATTCAAGTGACCCGCCCAGCGGGCGGGTCATCCCCGCGAAGGCGGGGATCCAGTGTTGTCGCGAGAACTGGATTCCCGCCTGCGCGGGAATGACGAATGACCGCCTTCCCGCTGCTGCGCTTCACCGCTCCGTTGCGCGAGCGCACCTTCGACGTGCTGGTCATCGGCGGCGGCATCTACGGCGCGTGGACGGCTTATGACGCCGCGCTGCGCGGACTGAGCGTCGCGCTGATCGAACGCGACGACTGGGCGGCCGCCACCTCGTCGTCATCGAGCAAGCTGATCCACGGCGGCCTGCGCTACCTCGAGCACTACGACTTCGCGCTGGTGCGCGACGCGCTGGTCGAGCGCCGCCGCCTGCACCGGCTGGCGCCGCACCTGGTGCGGCCGCTGCCGTTCGTGATGCCGGTGTGGAAGGGGCCGCGCGCCTCGATGCTGATGCTGTCGGCCGGCCTCACGCTGTACGACTTCCTCGGCGGCCGCGGCCAGCCGGTGCCCTGGCACCGGCGCTACTCGGCCAGCGCGCTGCTCAAGCAGTTTCCGTACGTGGACCCGGAGCGGTTGCTCGGCGGCTTCGCCTACGGCGACTGCCAGGAGGACGACGCGCGCATGACGCTGACCGTGGTCGCCGCCGCGCAGGGCGCCGGCGCCCTTGTCGCCACTCGCGTCGCGGCGCTGGAACGGCTCGCGCACGCGGGCGCCGTCACCGGCGCGCGCGTGCACGACCGCCTCACCGACGATTCGTTCGAGGTGCGCGCGCGCGTGACGGTGAACGCCGCCGGGCCGTGGGCGCCGCAGCTGCTGGGCGCCGCCGCGCCGCGGGTCAAGCGCGTCAAGGGCATACATATAGTGGTGCCCGCCATCCCCGGCTGCGACGTCGCCTTCCTGCTGACCGCGAAGGACGGCCGCGTGTTCTTCGTGATCCCCTGGCACGGCCGCACGCTGATCGGCACGACCGAAGAAGAGATCGCCGATCCCGACCAGATCGCCGCGACCGACGACGAGGTGCGCTACCTGCTCGCCGGCGTGCACAACGGCCTGCCCGGCATCAACTGGAGCTTCGACGACGTGCTGGCGCGCTACGCCGGCGTGCGCACGCTGCAGGCCGAGGACAGCGAGTCGCTGGCCGCGGTCACGCGCGAGTTCACCGTGCTCGAGCCGCGGCGCGGCGTGGTCATGCCGCTGGGCGGCAAGTTCACCACCGCGCGCTGCGACGCCATCGAGGTGGCCGATCGCGTCGAGCAGCAGCTCGGCCGCGCGCGCACGCCGAGCCGCACCGCGCACCAGCCGCTGCCGGGCGCGCCCGAAGAGGAGTTCGAGCGCTGGCAGAGCGCCATGATCCCGCTGCTCAAGCAACGGGGCGTGGATCCGGCCTGCGCAACCGCCCTGACATTGCGGTATGGAACGCGCATCGGCCGCATTGCCGAACTGATCCAGGAAGAACCGCGCTGGGCTCAGCGCCTCAGTCCATCTACAACTTTGGTCGTAGCCGAGGCTATTCTGGCAATTCGAGACGAAATGGCGCTTTCCCTCGAAGACGTCATTAGAAGGCGCGTGCCGCTGGCGCTGGTCGAGCGTATCGAAGGCTTCAGAATCAAGGAGTTGGCGGATCTGCTCGCGCCGCACCTCGGACGCGATTCCGCGGACGTCGCCGGCGAATTTCGTGCCGGCCGCGTCGGGGTTCATTAGCGCACTGCGGCAAGCGTATGGAGCAGATTGCTTTACCGCACGTCACGCGCTCCGACACACTGCACGTCCGCGATGATTTCGGCGCTGGGGGAGGTGCCGTGAACCTCCTAACGCGCACATAGAACAACAGAGTCATTTCCTAGGAGGCTGTCATGCGTCATTCGGTTTTCCTGCTGCTGTCCCTGTGCGTCGTCATCGCGGGTTGCTCCAAAGCGGAGGACGGCACCGACATCAAGTTCGGCGCCTACTCGCTGTTCGATCCGGCCGCGGCGAACCCGTCGCTGTGCGGCAGCCCGGCGATCCCGTTCCCGAACAACGCGCTGTTCTCGGGCACGACGGATGCGACCCTGAACTTCCCGAATGGAATGGAGCAAAACCCGGCCAGCACCACGGCGCCCACCCCGTTCGTGAGTGCCGCCAACCGCACCGACGGCTTCTCGACGACCGGCTCGATTTTCACCGACGTGCTCGGCCAGGTCGACTTCTCCACGGCGCAGAACGCGGTCTTCATCTTCGAAGCTGACGCCTCGCCGCGCTTCCTGGCGTACGGCGTCGACTTCACGGTGCAGCCCTCGCCCGCCATGGCGCAGTTCTCCGGCACCGGACACTCGACCGGCACCTGCACGGGAACGCAGGCCGCCCTGTTCCTGCCGATCAGCCAGCAGCGCTCGCGCCTGCTGATCGAGCCGCTGAAGCCACTCAATCCGTCGACGACCTACATCGTCGCCGTGACCCGGGCGCTCACGTCCACCGACGGCGTGCCGGCGCAGCCGAACGATTTCTTCCGCGTGACCAATAGCGCCGCGACGTTGTGCGACCGCAACAACACCAACGCCGACCCGACCATTCCCGACTGCACCGCCCCGGGCGCGCCTGACGCCGCCGCCACGAGGCTGAACGCGCCGTTCCTGGCCACGATCCTGCTCAGCGCGGGCGGGAACACGGCCGCTGGCAGGCTGACCACGCTCGAGACGCTGCGCGCTACGCTGGTGCGCCCGACCGTGCTCGGGCTGCAGGCCGCGAACCCGGCGCTGAGCGACGACCAGCTCGTCATCGCCTGGTCCTTCACGACGCAGTCCATCAGCAAGACGCTGACCAACCTCAACACCACGCCGATCGCGGTGCCGCGCACCCTCGGCGTCGGCACCGCCGGCACCAACACCAACCAGGCCAATGCCGCGCTGGCGAATTACGCCAACATCTACGTCGGCACGGTGAGCCTGCCGTACTTCCTGAACGTCCCCGCCGACGGCGTGATCGACCCCGACGACTTCACGGCGACTGGCGGCGCCAACGGCCCCGCCACGGCGGTGCCGGCGATCCTGGCGACGTTCTTCGACTCCGATAACGCCGCCATCGACAACACCCAGAATCCACCCGCCCTCGGCGGCGCCGTCCCGTGCAGCGCGCTGGCGATCCCCGCGAGCACCACGATCTGCTACCCGCGACCGGCGCTGCGCACCAACCAGACCGTGCCGCTGATGGTCACGGTGCCCAACTCCGCCGCTCCGAACGCAGGCGGTAGCTGCGGCGGCCGCGGCACCATTGCCGGCAGCCATGCGACGACGTTGACCTGCGTCGCGCCGGTCGGTGGCTGGCCAGTCGTGGTTTTCCAGCACGGCATCACCCGCAACCGCTCGGACATGCTGGCGATAGCGCCCACGCTCGCCGCGGCGGGCTTCGTGGTGGTCGCCATCGACATGCCGCTGCACGGTCTCGTGCCGGCCGGATCAACCGCCACCTGCGGGTCCACGTCGAACAATCCGTTCTTCGCCGGCGCCGCGGAGCGCACGTTCGGCGCCGACTACGTCAGCAACACCACCGGCGCTGCCGGCGCTGACGGCATCGTCGACTGCTCGGGCACGCACATGGTCAACCTGGCGAGCCTGATCACCAGCCGCGACAACCTGCGACAGGCCGAGTCGGACATCATCCACCTGGCCAAGTCGGTGAACAGCCTCGACTTCGACGCCAATGCCGGCACCGACGAGATCGCCGAAACGCAGCTGCGCTTCCTCGGCCAGTCGCTCGGCGCCATCGTCGGCACGACCGTGCTCGGCGTGAACTCCGACTTCGGCGCGGCCAGCCTGAGCGTTCCGGGCGGCGGCCTCGGCAAGCTGCTCGACGCGTCGGCCTCGTTCGGTCCGCGCATCGCTGCCGGCCTCGGCGCGCTCGGGGTGTTCGAAGGCACTGACACCTACGAGACGTTCGTGCGGTTCGCACAGCACCTGACCGACCCGGCCGATCCGATCAACTTCGCCGTGGCGGCCAACGCCAACCACGCCATCCACCTGACCGAGGTGCTGGGCGATGCGGTCGTGCCGAACGCGGCCGACAGCACCTGCCCGGCGCCTGCCGATCTGCCATCCGGCATCGGCGCGACGGCCGCGGGCTTTGCCAACGCCGGGCAGACCGCTGCCGCGGCGGGTGCCGCGGGAGCGGCGCTGCTCGCGCTGTGTCCGCCGCTGGTATTGCCGCCGGATCCACCGCTGGCCGCGATCACCTACCAGGATGAGGTCTCGATTACCGGATTCCTGTCCGGCACCGAGGCCCTGTTCGCGACCATGGGCATCACCAACGTCTCGGACATGGGCGGCGTGCCGTTCGCGGCGCAGGCCAACGAGACCGGCGACACGGTCGTCCGCTTCCTGCCTGATACGGCGGAGCACGGCACCTTGCTGTCACCCGGCGCCGGTTCGGTGGCAGACCCTGACGCCACGTTCGCCGCGGCGACGTGCGCGATGCAGAAGCAGTCAGCGACGTTCCTGGCCAGCAATGGCGCGTTGCTCCCGATCGGGGGGACCTGCCCGTGAGCTCGCATAACACCAATAAGGGAACCACCATGAAATCCTTCATCAGGTCGGCCAGCGTCGCGGCGGGGGTGATGTTCGCAGGGTCCGCGGGTGCCATCGAGTTCGACATGGGCGGCTCGCCCGTCACCATCTCGAGCAAGCTCTCCATCGGCGCCACGATGCGCATGGAAGACCCGGACCCGGACCTGATCGGCATCGGCAACGGCGGCAATGCGTTTACGACCAACGGCGACGACGGCAATCTCGCCTGGGAGAAGAACGACCTCGTCGCTTCGGCGATGAAGCTGACCTCCGACCTGTCGTATAGCGTCGGTGACTACGGGTTGTTCGTGCGCGGCAGCGCCGTGTACAACGCCGCCATGGAAGATGCCGATCTGTTCAACCCGGCCGACTACGGCGCCGGCCGCGAGCAGCCGTTGTCCGAACTGACCGCCAAGGAAAAGGCCATCAAGGACCACGTCGGCACGGATTTCGACCTGCTTGACGCGTACATCTACGGCCGCTGGGAGATCTTCGACCGCGCGCTGCTGGTGAAGGCGGGCCGCCAGGTGCTGAACTGGGGTGAGTCGGTGTTCGTCCAGCACGGCCTCAACGCGCTGATCTCGGCCGACGTCAACCAGCTGCGTGTGCCGGGCTGGGAAATCGAGGAAGTGCAGACGCCGGTCGGCATGGCGGTGGTGTCCTTCGACGTCTACGAGAACGTCGGCATTGAGGGCTTCTACCAGTACGAGTGGCAGGAGACCATCATCGACGTGCCGGGCTCGTTCTGGAGCACGAACGACTTCGCCGGCATCGGCGGCACCCAGGCCAACATCGGTTTCGGGCGCGTCGACGAAAACATTCCGATGGCCTCGCCCTGCCTCGTCGGGCCGGGTCCGGCCAACTGCGTGTTCTTCGGCAGCACGGTGCCACGCGGCCCGACCACCAAGCCCTCGGATGACGGCCAGTACGGCGGCAAGCTGAGCCTGTACGTGCCGTTCCTGAACGACATGGACCTGTCGTTCTACACCGCGAACTACCACAGCCGCCTGCCGGTGCTGTCGGGCACGTCGCGCACCGGCGCGACGTCCACGGCCGACACGGCGACGTACTTCGTCGAGTATCCCGAAGACATCCAGCTGTACGGCCTGTCGTTCAACACGACTGTGCCCTGGCTCGATGTCGCGGTGCAGGGCGAATACAGCTTGAAGGTCGGCCAGCCGCTGCAGCTGGACGACGTCGAGCTGCTGCTCGCCGGCCTCGGCGCGCCGGGCCAGATCGGCGGCACGTTCGCGGGCGCGACCCTGGGCAACCAGTACATCCAGGGCTGGCGCCGGTACGACGTGGACCAGGTCGACCTCTCGATCACCAAGATCCTGGGACCGGGCTGGATGGGCTACGACCAGCTGTCCATGTTCGTCGAAACCGGCTTCGTCAACGTGCGCGACATGCAGTCGGCGCGCGTGCTGGCGATGGACGCGCCGGGCACCTCGACCATGAACCTCGGCACCGCGATGCTGAACCCGGCGACCGACGGCGGCGTCGGCGATTTCGATGGGCCGGGCGGCGACGATGGCCTGCCGAACACGCCTTACGAGAACTACGCGACCCAGTACTCGTGGGGCTACAAGGCCGCGGCACGCTTCACGTACAACAACGTGTTCAACGTGCTGACGATGGAGCCGACCATCCTGTTCCAGCACGACGTGCGCGGCATCACGCCGACGCCGATCGTGAACTTCGTCGAGGGCCGCCAGCAGATCAACCTGCTGCTGGGCATCAACTACCTGCAGGCCTGGAACTTTGACCTGGGCTACGCGATGTACTCGGGCGGCGAGCCGCAGAACCTGCTGGCCGACCGCGACTACATCGATTTCTCCGTCAAGTACTCGTTCTAAGCCCTTGGAGAAGAACCCCATGCGTCATGCATTGACTGCTGTCGTCCTGTGCGCCGCGCTGCTGGCCGCAGGACCCGTGTCCGCCAAGGTATCGGCGCAGGAAGCCGCGCGCCTCGGCCAGGACCTCACGCCGAACGGCGCCGAGAAGGCCGGCAACAAGGACGGCTCGATCCCGGCCTGGAGCGGCGGCCTGAAGACGTCCCCGCCCTGCTTCAAGAAGGGCGGGCGCTACTGCGATCCGTTCTCGGATGACAAGCCGCTGTACACCATCACGCCGGCCAACGTCGCGCAGTACGAGAAGCTGCTGTCACCCGGCCAGAGGGCGATGTTCGCCAAGCACGCGACCTACAAGATGATGGTGTACCCGAGCCGCCGCACCCTGGCGCTGCCGCAGCACGTCTACGACGCGACCAAGGCCAACGCCACGCGCGCGGAGATCGGCGGCAACGGCGAGGCGGTCAGCGGCGCGGCCATCGGCGTGCCGTTCCCGATCGCGCAGACGGCGCACGAGTACATGTGGAACCACAAGCTGCGCTATCGCGGCGAGGGCGGCCGGCACTACAACAACCAGTTCGCGGTCACCACGGCCGGCAGCTACAGCCAGGTGACGCTGCGCGAGGACATCGGCTTCAACTACAGCAAGCGCTCGGCAACACCGGAGAACCTCGAGAACGTGTCGATCTACTTCCTGCAGATCGTCACCGCCCCGACGCGCCTGGCCGGCACCATCACGCTGGTTCACGAGACCATGGACCAGGTCAAGGAGCCGCGCCGCGCCTGGCAGTACAACCCCGGCCAGCGCCGCCTGCGGCGCGCGCCGAACGTCGGCTACGACAACCCGGGCACGGCCTCGGACGGCCTGCGCACCAACGACCAGTACGACGGCTTCAACGGCGCCATGGACCGTTACACCTGGAAGCTGGTCGGCAAGCAGGAAATGATCGTCCCGTACAACTCGTACCTGCTGGCCAGCGAGAAGTACAAGTACTCGGACATCATGAAGAAGAGCCACATCAACCAGGACCTGGCACGCTACGAGCTGCACCGCGTCTGGATCGTGGACTCGACCACCAAGCCGAATACGACGCACTTGTACAAGCGCCGCACGTTCTACATCGACGAGGACAGCTGGGGCATCGTGCTGGCGGACGTGTATGACCGCCGCGACCAGCTGTGGCGCTGGCAGGAACAGCATCCGATCATGTACTACGACCGCTCCTTCCCCGGCGCGGCCGGCGAGACGATCTACGACCTGCAGTCGAACCGTTACCTGTCGCAGGCGTTCAGCAACGAGCACCCGGAGTTCTCGGACGAGGAGTTCAAGTCGAGCTACTTCGACCCAGGCAACGTCTCCAAGCAGGCCATCCGCTAACGCGGGTTCTGGATCAAAAGGGGCGGACTTCGGTCCGCCCTTTTTTTTCGCCCGCTACTCGCCCAGCGCGCGGAACGCGACGATGTCGAGCACGGCCAGCAGCCGCGCGAAGACTTCGCGCGGCGGGTGGCGGAACCCCGGGCCCGGCACCCCGTCGATCGGCGCCTGGTAGGCCACGGCGCGCAGGCCGGTCTTGCGGGCCAGGAACAGCGCCCGGTAAGCGTGGTACTTCTGGGTCACGACCGTCACGCTGGACAGGTTGAAGACGACCCTGGAGCGCGTGACGGACTCGTAGGTACTGTCGCCGGCGAAGTCCAGCACCATCGCCTCGGACGGCACGCCGAGCTCCAGCAGGGCCTCCCGCATCTTCTTGGGCTCGTTGTAGCGCGAGTCCGGATTGGCGCCTGACAGGATCAGGCGCTTGACCTTGCCGATCCGGTAGAGGTCGGCGGCGGCCTGCATGCGCCCGTGGAATTGCGGGTTGGCCTTGCCGCTCCTGACGAATGGACTGCAACCCAGCACCAGCCCGACCTCGTTGTCGGGCAGCAGCGAGGTGTCCTTGTACAGGAACGAGTCGGTGCTGTTGATGACCCAGCGGTTCGCCAGTCCCACGGCCAGGACGAACGCCAGGACGCCCCAGCCCGCGGCGCGCCGCAGGCGGCGCTTCAGGCGCGGATTCACGAGTGCCGGCGTCCGGTCACTGCAGCAGGCCCCAGATCATGTACGCGAACAGGGCGGCCTGGACCAGCAGGAAGTTGGCGCGGATGAACACCAGCCAGTGGTTGACGCCGATGAGGTGCACGGCGCTCTGCGCCAGGCGCGCGTACAACACGAAGGCGGCGACCTGGTCGACCACGGGCGACTTCCCCAGCGCCACGGCCGCCAGCACGATGGCCGCGAACACCGGCAGGTTCTCGAGGCAGTTCAGGTGCGCGTGCTTGGCGCGGACCAGGAACGCGGGGTCGTCGGTCTTGTCGTCGCGGCCCCAGGAATTGGCCGGCTTCTTCATCGCCAGCACCAGCGCGACGCGCGGGCCGACGTAGACCAGCATGAGCACCAGCGTCCAGGCAGTGAACAGCAGCAGCGCGGTCAGACCCGTCATGACAGCTCCCCTTTGTGATTGGTTGGCCGCATTGTAGCGGCAGCGGCGTCAATGGCTGTGGCGAAGCCGGCGCATGCCCCGATCGAGCCCTTCCAGCGTCAGCGGGAACATGCGCTCCCTGCCGAGCAGTTCCTGCGTGACCTGGATGGACGGCGTGTATTCCCAGTGCTGCTCGGCTTCCGGGTTGAGCCAGATCGCGTGGGCGTAGGTGTCGGTCAGGCGCTTGAACCACGTCGCGCCGGCCTCCTCGTTCCAGTGCTCGACGCTGCCGCCGGGCTGCATGATTTCGTAGGGGCTCATGGTCGAGTCGCCGACGAAGATGACCTTGTAGTCCGGCGGATAGCGGTGCATCACGTCGAAAAGCGAGATCCGCTCGCTGTGGCGGCGCCGATTGTCTTTCCAGACACTTTCATAGACAAAATTGTGGAAATAGAAATACTCAAGGTGTTTGAACTCCGTCTTGCACGCCGAAAACAGCTCCTCGCACACCTTCACGTGCGGGTCCATGCTGCCGCCAACGTCGAGGAACAGGAGCACCTTCACCGCGTTGTGGCGCTCGGGGACCATCTTGATGTCGAGCCAGCCGGCGTTGCGCGCGGTCGAGCGGATGGTGCCGTCGAGGTCGAGGATCTCCTCGGCACCCTCGCGCGCGAACTTGCGCAGCCGGCGCAGCGCCAGCTTGATGTTGCGGATGCCGAGCTCGATCTTGTCGTCGAGGTTGGCGTACTCGCGCTGCTCCCAGACCTTCACCGCGCGCTTCTGCCCGCCTTCGCCGCCGATGCGCACGCCCTCCGGGTTGTAACCGGCGTTGCCGAACGGCGAAGTGCCGCCGGTGCCGATCCACTTGCTGCCGCCCTGGTGGCGTTTCTGCTGCTCCTCGAGCCGCTGCTTGAGCGTCTCCATCAGCTTGTCCCAGCCGCCGAGCGCCTCGATCTTCCTGCGGTCCTCCTCGGACAGGTTCAGCTCGGTCATCTTGCGCAACCATTCGAGCGGGATGTCGCCGTGCATCTCCGCCATCACGTTCTCGACGCCCTTGAAGTACGCGGCGAAGGCGCGGTCGAAGCGGTCGAAGTGGGTCTCGTCCTTCACCAGCGTGGCGCGCGACAGGTGGTAGAAATCGTCGATGGAGAAGATCGCCACGTGCTTCGACAGTGCCTCGAGCAGCACCAGCAACTCGGACAGGCTGACCTTGAGGCCGGCGTCGCGCAGGGTGAAGAAAAACCCGAAGAGCATGCCGCATTGTAAACTGCCGCCCGTGAAATCCCTCGCCCCCCTCGTGCTGCTGGCCGCGCTCGCCGGCTGTGCGACGCAACGCCCGGTGCCGACGCCGGAACCGGGCAAGCCGCGCATCGCGTTGGTGCTGGGCGGCGGCGCGGTGCGCGGATTCGCGCACATCGGCGTGCTCAAGATGCTCGACATCATGGAAATCCGGCCCGACCTGATCGTCGGCACCAGCGCCGGCAGCGTAGCCGGCGTCCTGTACGCCTCCGGCATCGACGGCTTCCGGCTGCAGGAGATGGCCTGGGAACTCGACCAGAGCATGGTCACGGACTGGTCGGTGTTCGGTAAGGGCCTGATCCGCGGCCAGGCGCTGGAGAACTACATCAACCGCGCCGTGGAAGGCCGAACGATCGAGCGGCTCAAGCGCCAGTTCGCCTGCGTGGCGACGCGGCTGTCGAACGGCGAAGCGGTGTTGTTCCGGAGCGGCAACCCGGGCCGCGCCGTGCGCGCCTCCTCCTCGGTGCCCGGCGTGTTCGAGCCGGTGCAGATCGACGGCCAGGAATATGTCGACGGCGGCCTCGTGAGTCCGGTCCCCATCCGCTTCGCGCGCGAACTGGGCGCCGATTTCGTGATCGCGGTCGACGTCGCCAGTCCCCCGCTGCGCGAGTCGCACAGCAGTACTGTCGACGTGATGCTGAAGAGCTACACCATCATGGGCCAGACCATTCGCGCCGCCGAGTTGCCGCTGGCCGACGTCGTGATCACGCCGCAACTCGACACGGTCGATTCCTCGGATTTCGCCGCCAAGAACAAGGCCATCATCGCCGGCGAGCGCGCCGCGCTGGCAGCGATGCCCGCAATCCGCGCCAAACTCGCAGCGTGGACGCCGCCGCCGGCCGCGAACCCCGCGCCCTGATCCAGCGCCGCTCCTTCCCTCCGATGCGCGAGCGCCTCGCCGAAGCCGACAAGCACCTCGCGAAAGCGGATCCGGTGCTGGCGCCGCTGATCGCCCGCCACGGCCCGTGCACGCTGGCGCAGAACCCGCGCGACCCCTTCCACGTCCTGTGCACTTCGATCATCAGCCAGCAGCTGTCGACCAAGGCGGCCGACACGATCCAGGGCCGCGTCGAGGTGCTGGTGAAGGCCGACCCGAACCTCGCGCCGGCGCATTTCGCGCGCGTGCGGCACGCCAGCCTGCGCCGCTGCGGGCTGTCCAACGCCAAGGCCCGCTGGATCGTCGAGATCGCGCGGCGCGTGCGCGCGGGCGAGTTCTCGTTCGAGCAGCTCGACGCGCTCGACGACGAGGCGGCGATCGAGATGCTCGACGCCCTGCCCGGCATCGGGCGCTGGTCGGCCGAGATGTACCTGATGTTCGCGCTCGGCCGCCTCGACCTCTTCGCCATGGACGACGTCGGCCTGCGCCGCTCGGTCAACCGGCTCTACGCCAAGGGGCGTAAGCTGGGCGACCGGCGCACGCTGCAGATCACCAAGCCGTGGGCGCCGTTCCGGTCGGTCGCGAGCTGGTACCTGTGGCGGCTGGGGGACGAGGAACCTGGAAACTGGGCCTAGGGGGATTTCACATGCGCAGAACACACTGGACGCTCCTGGCGATCGCAATCCTGCTGCCGGCGGCGACGCTGGCGGCCGACAAGACCATGAAGCCGGGGATGTACGACTACACGGTCAAGATGGAGATGCCGGGCATGCCGTTCGCGATGCCGCCGCAAAACATGCAGAGCTGCCTCAAGCAGGAAGACGTGGACAAGGGCAAGCAGTACCAGAGCCAGCGCGACCAGGACTGCGAGGTCAAGAACATGAAGCAGTCGGCCGGCAAGGCCAGCTTCGACATGGCCTGCAAGGACGGCACCACCGCCCACGCCGAGTACACGTTCACCGACACGTCCATGACCGGCAAGACCGTCATGAACCGCCAGGGTCAGGCGATGACGATGAACATGACTGCCAAGCGCGTGGGGGACTGCAAGTAAACGCGGGGCTTAGCTCCGCCGCGCGCGAACCCCGCGCCAGGACCTGAGCCCGCCGCACAACGCCAGCAGCGCGAGCACGCCGGGACCCGGAGCCCCGCCGCCACCGCCACCCTCGTCGGACTCAGGCACGGTGAAATCGAGGGTCACGTCGTTGTCTGCCGGGGTGAGTTCGACTTCGCTGGTCCGCAGCTGCACGCGAATGTCCTGCTCGCCGGTCTCGGTGGTGACGATAACGACCTGACTCGATTGGCCGGCGGCGATCGGCGCGAGGATGCAGCCGATCGGCAGCGTACTGCCGGGCAGGAAGTCGCACGGTCCGACCGCGCCGGCCACGTCGAGGGACGCTGAGCTGATCGTGATGTCCGTGACGGTCGCGCGGTTCGCGCCGACGTTGGTGATCACGGCTTCGATTTCATTCGGATTCGAGGTGCGCTGCGTCAAGGTCACGCGCAGATCCACGGGAGCGACGTGCGGCCCCGGGATCCGGTAGGGACTGACCTTCAGCGTGCCGAAATGCGGCGCGCCGTGAAGATGGCCGTTGACGATTATCGTGCCGCCGTCGGCCGAGAGCGCCCCAACGGCCTCCTGCCAGTCATGCCCGGTCACTTCGATCCAGGGATACGGGCTCAAGACCGCGGTCACTCCGCGCTGCATGTCGCGCGCGTACGCCGCGGAGCTGACCGAACGTCCCCGGAAAGAGAGCCACTGCGAGTGGCCGAAAGCCACGATGCGGCCGTCGTCCGAAACCTGCGCGGGCGCCAGCGTGCTGAGCATGCACGAGAACGGCAGCGTGCCCTCGTTGGTCTGGTCGACGTGATCGACCAGGCCCGTGACCATGTCCTTCAGGTAAAGGCGATAACAAGAGTTCGGTGCGTCGAAGCCGAACGCGGTGCCGGCCGCCCAGACCAACACGTAGCGTCCGTTGCGCGACAGCGCCGCGGCATTGCAATGCCCGGTCGTCGGTACACCGAGCCCCGAAGTGCAGACATTGACGAGTTCATCGGTGTCCCAGTCGTAGCGATAAGCCTGCCCCAGGTCGGCGGGATCCCCCGCCAGCAGCTCGTTGGAGTTGAACAGGACCCAGCGCCCGTCGGTCGAGACGCCGGGGCCGACCGCGCCGGAGCTGAAAGGCGGGTATGAGTTGCGTGGCAGGTCGTCGACGGCGGACACGTTCAGCGTGCGGGACTCACCGCTCTCGAAGTCCAGCACACCCACCGCGGAAGCCGACGGCTGTGAATCCGACCAGAACAGGCGGTTCGCGTCTCCCGAAAGCGTGCCTCCCTCCCAATCCACGCCGGCGGGTCGCGGAATCATCTGCGTCGTCCCCGCGGTTCGATCCCGGATGAACAGGTCGGTGTCCGCGTTGTTGTCGGCTGGATCGAACCCGTCGTCGGAAGTGTCGAACACGACGTAACGCCCGTCGTCGCTGATCGACGGCCCCGCGGCGGTCGCTTGCCGGCCGTCGGTCCAAATCGAAATGAGCTCGCTGCTCCCGGCGGTCAAGTCCCGCACGAACAGCCTGGACCGCTGCACCGTATCGCCGGGCACCATGTCGGTGGCGTCGGTCGCGAATACGACGTAACGGCCGTCGGCCGAGACGGCGCGCGCATGAACCCACCCGTTGCTGAGCGCACCGTCGACGTTCGGCGCGACGAGTTCCGGCAAGGGCAGCGCGAACGCCACGCCGGCGCTCAGGCATCCGGCCCCAAAGGTCATCAAGATTCGCATGGGATTTCGCTTACTGCGCGCGCCTCGCCATGAACGCGAGGCGCTCGAACAGGTGCACGTCCTGCTCGTTCTTCAGCAGCGCGCCGTAGAGCGGCGGCAGTGACTTCTTGACCGACGACTCGCGCAGCACGTCGGGCGCGATGTCCTCGGCCAGCAGCAGCTTGAGCCAGTCCAGCAGCTCGGAGGTCGAGGGCTTCTTCTTCAGGCCCGGCAGCTCGCGCAGGCCGACGCCTTTATAACGACCAATCTCAACCTGTCTTCCTGGCCCCATAACCCAAACAACCACTACACCTCCGGGAGCAAAACCTACTATAAGAGTATTAAATGTGCATTTTTTATAAGTTCCTTCTTTATTAAAAAAG
>JANNLM010000304.1:0-9988 GCA_031396825.1 Gammaproteobacteria bacterium
AGTGGCACACGACGAAGTGGTGGCAGCGCCGATGGCCGACGAGCGCCAGCTGGTCATGGTGGTGGACGATTCGATCACCATCCGCCGCGTCACCGAGCGCCTGCTGACGCGCGCCGGCTACCGCGTGGTGCTGGCCAAGGACGGCCTCGACGCGATGACGCAGCTGCAGACCGAGTCGCCGGACGTGATGCTGCTCGACATCGAGATGCCGCGCGCCGACGGCTTCGAGGTCGCCACCTTCGTGCGCAACAGCGACCGCATCAAGGGGCTGCCGATCATCATGATCACGTCGCGCTCGGGCGAGAAGCACCGCGAGCGCGCCCGCCAGATCGGCGTGAACGGCTACGTCATCAAGCCGTACCAGGAAGACCAGCTGCTGAGCGAGGTCCGTGACCTGCTCGCGGCGCGGAGGTTCTGATGGCGCGCGAAGAACTCTACGCGGTGCTCGTCTCGCTGGCGTCCGACACGTTGCTGCTGCCGAACGCGGCGGTGGCGGAAGTCATCTCGGCCGACAACATCGACCCGCCGGCGGCGGGCTCGCCGCCGTGGCTGGCCGGCCGCGCCACCTACAACAACCGCCAGCTCTCGGTGGTGCGCTTCGAGACGCTCAACGGCTCGACCCCGGGCGAGGACACGCGCCGCACGCGCCTGGCCGTGATCCAGCCGCTCACCGGTCAGCTGCGCACCGGCCAGTACGCCATCGTCTGCCAGGGCTATCCGCACCTGGTGACGCTCAACCGCACGGCGCTGAAGAAGGAAGCGCTGGCGTCCAGCGACAACGAGGAGCTGGTGCTGACGCGCGTCTCCATCGCCAACACCAACGCCCTGGTGCCGAACCTGGAAGCGATCGAGCAGTTGCTGGCGCCGCTCGAGGGCGGGCCAGTCCTTAGTGCTTGACGTCATCATCATCGGCGGGGGCCACAACGGCCTGACCGCCGCGAACTACCTGGCGCGCGCCGGCAAGAAAGTCCTGGTCCTCGAGCGCCGCGCCGTGGTCGGCGGCGCCGCCATCACCGGCGAGATCGCGCCGGGCCACCGCATCTCCACCGCCTCCTACCTGATCAGCCTGCTGCTGCCGGAGGTCGAGCGCGAGCTCGAACTCGGCAAGCACGGCTACAAGGTGCTGCCGCGCAGTCCCTCGTCGTTCACGCCGTTCGAGGACGGCCGCTCGCTGCTGATGGGGCCCGACGCCGGGCTCAACCACCGCGAGATCGCCCAGTTCTCCGCGCGCGACGCGCAGGTCTTCCCGCGTTACGAGGCGCTGCTCAACAAGATCGCCGATTGCCTCGAGCCGGCCATGATGGAGACGCCGGCCGACCTGCTGCCGCTGCCGAGCCACTGGCGCAAGCGCGGCTTCTTCGACCGCCTGCGCCACCTGGGCCGGGGGCACAAGCTGTATCGCGCGCTGGCGAAGCTCGGCGACGACCTGCCGGAGGCGATGGAGATCCTGGTCGGCGCGGCGCGGCCGATCCTCGATCGCTGGTTCGAGTCGGACGCGCTCAAGGCCACGCTCGCCACCGACGCCATCATCGGCACGTTCCAGCCGATCTCCGCGCCCGGCACCGCCTATGTGCTGTTGCACCACGTGATGGGCCGCGCCGGCGGCGCGCGCGGCGTGTGGGGCTACGTCGAGGGCGGCATGGGCGCGCTGACGCAGGCGCTGGCGAAGAGCGCGATGGCGGCCGGGGTCGAGATCCGCACCGATTGCACGGTGGCGGCGATCGAAGTGACCGGCGGCCGCGCCAGCGGCGTGCGCCTGGCGAGCGGCGAGGTGCTGAGCGCGCGCGCCGTCGCCTCCAACGCCGACGCCCACGTGACGTTCGAGAAACTGCTCGACGCGAAACACCTGCCGGCCAAGTTCCGCGAGGCGGTCGCGCGCATCGACTACTCGAGCGCGAGCATGAAGATGAACTTCGCGGTCAGCGAGCTGCCGGACTTCACCAGCCGGCCCGGCAAGGCCGAGCCCGGTCCGCAGCACGTCGGCACCATCCACATCGGCGCCACGCTCGACGACCTCGAGCGCGCCTACGACGACGCCAAGTACGGCCGGCCGTCGGCCAAGCCGGTGATCGAGATGACCATTCCCTCGGTGCTCGACCAGACGCTGGCGCCGGCCGGCCACCACATGGTCGGCCTGTTCGTGCAGTACGCGCCGTACCGCCTGGCGGCCGGCAACTGGGACAACCTCAAGGACAAGTTCGCCGACCGCTGCATCGCGGAAATCAACCGCGTGGCGCCGAACTTCGCCAAGTCCATCCTGCACCGCGAGGTGCTGTCGCCGCTGGACCTCGAGCGCACCTTCGGCCTGACCGGCGGCAACATCTTCCAGGGCGCCATGGGCCTGCACCAGCTGTTCTCGCTGCGCCCGGTGCCGGGCTGGAGCGATTACCGCACGCCGCTCAAGGGCCTGTACCTGTGCGGCGCGGCGGCGCATCCCGGCGGCGGCGTGATGGGCGCGGCCGGTCGCAACGCGGCGACAGAGATGCTGCGCGACCTGTAAAAAAGGGGACGCAACCCTTTTTGACGTGTAAAAGGGGACGCACATCTTTCTTAATTGTGTGCGTCCCCTTTTTCATACATGAGGTGCACGGGGTAGACGCACTCAGCCCCCTCAGCACAGAATCAGGTCCCATAGGGCGGAGAGAGCCATGCGCCAGCTGAGCGGCCTGGACACGATGTTCCTGAACCTGGAGACGAATGCCGTGCCGATGCACATCGGCGGGCTGACGATCCTGGATCCGGGGACCGCGCCGCGCGACTTCGGCTTCGACACCGTCAAGCACCTGATCGAGAGCCGCCTGCACCTGCTGCCGATGTTCCGGCGCCGCCTGGTCGAGTCGCCGCTCAACCTCGACCTGCCGTACTGGATCGAGGACCCCGAGTTCGACATCGAGCACCACGTGCGCCACCGCGCGCTGCCGCTTCCCGGCAACGACCCGCAGCTGGCCGCGCTCATCTGCGACGTCATGAGCACGCGGCTCGACCGCAGCATGCCGCTGTGGCGCGCGTACTACATCGAGGGCCTGTCCGGCGGCCGCGTCGCGCTGCTCACCAAGATCCACCACGCCTGCGTCGACGGCGTGTCGGGCGCCGAGCTGCTGTCCGTGCTGCTTGACCTCAGCGCCGAGCCGCGCACGGTGCCGCCGCCGGAGATACCGTGGGAGCCCGAGCCGCTGCCGTCGCCGATCCAGCTCGCGGCGAGCACGGCCAGGAACCTGCTGCAGCGTCCGAAGGAGGTGCTGCGCCTGTTGCGCGAGACCGGCCCGTTCCTGTTCTCGGCCGGCCGCCAGGTGCTGGCGCACCGGCGCGCGCGCGCCGAAGCGCCGGAGACGACGGCGCCCGAGGAGCGCAGCGTCGGCGCAGCGCCGCGCATGCGCTTCAACACCACCATCACGGCGCGGCGCGCCTTCGCCTTCCGCTCGGTGCCGCTGGCCGACGTCAAGCTGATCAAGAACGCCTTCGGCACGTCGGTCAACGACGTCGTGCTGGGCATCTGCGCCGGCGCGCTGCGCAAGTACCTCGAGGCCAAGCACGAACTGCCGGAGGCGTCGCTGGTCGCGGGCGTGCCGGTATCGGTGCGCACGGCGGAAGAGCAGGGCACGAACGGCAACAAGGTGACGATGGCGCGCACGGCGCTGCACACCGAGATCGCCGATCCGGTCGAGCGGCTCAAGGCGCTGAGCAAGCGCATGACCTACGTCAAGCGCAGCTTCCGCGCCACGCCGGCGCGCCGCATGATGGACTGGATCAACGTGCCGGCGCCGGGGCTGCTGGCGCAGGCCGCGCGGCTGTACGAGAACTTCAGCATCCAGGACTACGTCTACCCGCCGTACAACCTGGTGATCTCGAACGTGCCGGGCCCGCAGCAGCCGCTGTACTTCGCGGGCGCGCGCGTGCAGGCCAACTACCCGGTCAGCATCCCGTACCACGGGCTTGCGTTTAACATCACGGTGATGAGCTACCGGGACAACCTCGATTTCGGCCTGACCGCGCACCGCACCACCGTGCCCGACATCGACCACATCATGGACCTGATGGTCGAGGCCACGGCGGAACTCAAGCGCCGCGCCGAGCAGGTCCTGCGCAAGGCCGGCTGATGGATCCCACCGACCGGCTGATCCGCGCGCTCTACGCGCTCGCCGTCGAGGAGGACTGGGCCCAGTTCCGCGTGCTCGCGCTCGGCCGCGTCTGCCGCGAGCTCGGCATCCGCGAGGCGGTGTGGACCACGCAAGCCCCCGAACAGGCGCACGCCGGCGAGTTCACCTCGTGGCCCGGCAAGGGCAGCATGAACACCCAGCAATTGATTGCGCTGCCGCTGAAGGACGAGAGCGAGTCACCGCTGGACGCGCGCGGCGTGGCGCTGCGCATGCCGCACCAGGACAGCCGCCTGTCGAGCCGTTTCGCCTTCTGGTTCAACGGCCCGCGGCCGTCGTCGGAGAACCTGCGCCGCGTGTTCGGGCACCTGGTCGAGGCCGGCTCGATGGCGCTGCAGCACTTCATCCACAGCGACGAGCGCCTGTCGCGCTGGGGCCGCTCCAACCGCGGCGCGGCCGCCATGGTGGACGTCTACGGCACGGTGTACGCCGCCACGCGCAGCTTCCGCGAGCTGCTGGGCGGCGAGTTCGGCGATCCCAATATCGACCGCCTGCCGTTCGCGCTGCCGGACGACCCCTCGGAAGAGCGGGGCGCGTTCGGCCACGGCACGCTGCGCTTCCGCCTGGTGCCGACCGACGCGCGGCGCTTCCTGCTCTACGCGCGCAAGGAGCAGTTGCTCGACGGCCTGTCGCCGCGCGAGCAGGAGATCGCGCGCGCGCTCGCCGCCGGCAAGACGCTGAAATCGGTCGCGCGCCAGTACGGCATCGCGACGTCGACCGTCGCCAACCACGCCTCGCGCGTGTATCGCAAGCTCGGCATCTACCGGCGCGAGGAGCTGTTCGAGCTGCTGCGCAGCGCCGGCGCGCCGCCGAAACCGGACGAAAACGCCGCCTAGCCAAATCGGCAAAACAGTATCAAATAGGGACGCACATATTTAATAAAGATGTGCGTCCCCTTTTTCCCTTAAGCTGGCGCCCCCTATGAGCGCCATCCTCGAGGTCCGCGACCTCGTCAAGCAGTATCCGAAGGTCCGGGCCGTCGATGGCGTGAGCTTCGACGTGCCGGAAGGCATGTGCTTCGGGTTGCTCGGCCCCAACGGCGCCGGCAAGACCACCACGGTCGAAATGCTCGAAGGGCTGGTGCGGGCGACCGCGGGCAGCGTGAACTTCCGCGGCGCGCCGCTCGGCGCCGGCTACCGCGAGCGCATCGGCATCCAGTTCCAGCACACGGCGTTGCAGCAGTTCCTGACCGTGCGCGAAAACCTGAATTTCTTCTCGAAGCTGTACCGCAAGCCGGCTTCGCTCGAGCGGGTCATCGCGCGCTGCCGGCTGGCCGACATCCTCGACCGCGACACCGGCAAGCTGTCCGGCGGACAGCGCCAGCGCGTACTGCTGGCGATCGCGCTGATCAACGAGCCGGAGCTGCTGTTCCTGGACGAACCGACCACCGGCCTCGACCCGCAGGCGCGGCGCAATTTCTGGGACCTGATCCGCGAGATTCGCGGCGAGGGCAAGACCGTGGTGCTGACCACCCACTACATGGAAGAAGCCTACGTGCTCTGCGACGAGCTGCTGATCATGGACCACGGCCGCGTCATCGCGCGCGGCTCGCCCAAGCGCCTGCTGTCGCAGCACTACAACGACGTCGTGGTCGAGCTGCCGGGCGCGGCGCTGAACGGCCGCAGCGAGTGGCCGTTCGCGCTCGTGCAGCGCGGCGAACTGGTCGAAATCATGACGGCGGACGTCAACGCCACCGTCAGCACGCTGCTGTCGGCCGGGGTGTCGCTGGCGGAACTCAAGGTCCGGCCCCGCTCGCTCGAGGACCTGTTCCTCCAGCTCACCGGCAAGGAACTGCGCGGATGATCGACACCCCCCGTTTCGCGCGCCTCGCGGCCATGACCTGGGCGCGCTCGCTGGAGTTCCTGCGCGACCGCTCGGCGCTGGGCTGGAACATCGCCTTTCCGGTGCTGATGGTTGGCGCGTTCGCGATGGTGTTCTCCGGCCCGGGCCAGCCGCTGTTCAAGGTCGCGGTCATCGCTGACGCGCCGATCTCGGCCGAGCTGCACCCGTTTTTCGGCGCCGAGCACGTGCTGTTCTTCAAGGAAGTCGCGGGCGAGGAGGCCATCGGCAAGGTCGGCCACCACCAGGTGGACTTGCTCGTCGACCTGCGCGCGCAGCCGGGGCGCTACTGGGTCAACGAGGAATCGGCCAAGGGCGAGACCCTGGAGAAGCTGCTGGCCGTGGCCGGCGGGCCGAAGCTCGAGCGCCAGGCCACGAGCGGCGAGCGCGTGCGTTACGTGGATTGGGTCGTGCCGGGCCTGCTCGGCATGAACATGATGTTCTCGTGCCTGTTCGGCATCGGTTACGTCATCGTGCGCTACCGCAAGAGCGGCTACCTCAAGCGCCTCAACGCGACGCCGCTGACGCCGTTCGAGTTCCTGTCGGCGCAGCTGATCTCGCGCCTCACGCTGACCATGATCATCACCGTGGCGTGCTTCGTCGCGATGACGTCGATCCTGCATTTCCGCATGGACGGCTCGTACCTGGACCTGTTCGTCGTCACGCTGCTCGCCGCCATCAGCATGACCGCGATGGGGTTGATCGTCGCCGCGCGCGTGTCGAGCGAGGAGTTCGCCGGCGGCGTGCTGAACGTGCTGAGCTGGCCGATGATGGTGCTGTCGGGCGTGTTCTATTCGCTCGACGGCGCGCCGCGGGCCGTGCAGATCGCCGCCGACGTGTTCCCGCTGACCCACCTGCTGGTTGCCGCGCGCGCGATCATGCTGGAGGGCGCGACGCTGGCCGAGCTCGGCTACAACGTCGGCGCGCTGGCGTTGATGTCGGTGGTGTTCCTCGGCCTCGGCACGGCCATGTTCCGGTGGACGCAGGACTAGCGCGCCTCGCGCTGCTCGCGGCGGCCACGGCGCTGCTGCCCGGTTGCTACTACGGGCACCTGCTCAAGGGCCAGTACGAGCTGCTGTCGCACCGCGAGCCGGTCGACGAACTGATCGCCAGGCCCGGCACCGATCCCGCGCTGCGCCGCCGCCTCGAGCGCGCGCTCGAAGCGCGCCGCTTCGCCAGCCGCGAGCTCAAGCTGCCCGACAACGGCAGCTATACCCGCTACGCCGACCTCGGCCGGCCGTACGCCGTGTGGAATGTGTTCGCGACGCCCGAGCTGTCCCTGCAGGCGCACGAGTGGTGCTATCCGTTCCTGGGCTGCCTGGCTTACCGCGGCTACTACGACCTGGAGCGCGCGAAGGGCGATGCGGACGAGCTGCGCAAAGAGGGCATGGACGTCATGGTCGCCGGCATCGCGGCGTACTCGACACTCGGCTGGTTCGACGACCCGCTGCTCAACACCATGGGCGGCACCGACGACGACCTCGCCGGCACGATCTTCCACGAACTCGCGCACCAGGTGGAATTCGCCGACGGCGACACGGCGTTCAACGAATCCTTCGCGAACTTCGTCGAGCAGGAAGGCCTCCGGCAATACCTCAAGGCGCCGGATTTGGCCGCGACCGCGCGCCAGCGGCAGCAGCGCGCGGCCGAATTCACCGCCCTGGTGCTCGCGACGCGCGAGCGTCTCGAGGCGGTCTATGCGAGCGCCACGCCGGACGCCGGCAAGCGCGAGGGCAAGCGCGAGCGCAAGCTTGCCGAGTTCGCGCGGCTGCGCGCCGAGTACGAGGTGCTCAAGCAGGGGTGGGGCGGTGACGCCCGCTTCGACGGCTGGATGAGCGGCGAGGCGAACAACGCCCGCTTGCTGCCATTCGGCCTGTACCACGCCTGGGTGCCGGCCTTTGCCGCGCTGTTCCGCCAGGAGAATGGCGACTGGCAGCGCTTCTACGGCAAGGTCAAGGAACTCGCCAAACTCGACCCCGACGAGCGCCAGCGGCGCCTGGAGCACCTCAAAAAAGGGGACGCACGCATTTAAGAAAAGGGGACGCACGCATTAATTGTTGGCGGTGGGCTCGAGGTTGGTGGTAGGTTCCGCGGACAACAACAAGAAGAGGCTGCCCATGCCCCGATTTCCGAGGACGCGCTCGAGCAGGTCTTCCGCCCCTTGCACTCCAAGTACGCGCAGCGGGTGAATCGCCTCAAGTCCTGGAAGGGCCACCTCTGGCAAGGCCGCTATTTCTCTTCACCGCTCGACGACGCCTACCTCTGGGCGGCAGTCCGCTACGTGGAACGCAACCCCGTGCGGGCCGGACTCGTCGCCAAGGCCGAGGACTACCCGTGGTCCAGCGCGCAGGCGCACTGCGACCTTCGGAGCGACAGGGTCTTGGAGGGCGACTGCCGATGGCTCTCTGCCTTCGGCGTTGGGGACTGGTCCGCCTGGCTCGCTGATGACGACGAGCCGGCCAAGCTGGAAGTGCTGCGGCAGCACGCTGACCGGGGCTTGCCGTGCGGAGAGGAGGGCTTCGTCGCCGAGCTCGAGCGGCTGGCGGGTCAGCCGCTCAGGCCGCGGCCCCGGGGGCGGCCCAAGGCACCGCCGGCCGAAGATGAGGACGCGGAAAATGCGTGCGTCCCCTTTTCGTAATTGCGTGCGTCCCCTTTATTAGCGCAGCGCTTCCAGCGTGCGCGTCTCGCCGTGCTGCATTACCCAGAACTTCTCGGGCGCGACGCGTGCTTCCTTCAGCGCCTGCGCCAGCGCCTTCGGTGGCTCGTCCATCGGCTCTTCGGTCAGGCGGAACGTGCCCCAGTGCATGGCCACCGACTGGCGCGAAGCGAGGTCCTTGTGGATGCGCACGGCTTCTTCCGGATTCACGTGCATGGACTTCATGAACCAGCGCGGCGCGTAGGCGCCGATCGGCAGCAGGGCGACGTCCATCGGGCCCATCTTGTTACCGATGTCGACGAAGTCCTTGGAGTAACCGGTATCGCCGGCGAAGAAGACCTTCTTGCCGCCCGCCTCGAGCACGAAGCCGCACCACAGCGTGCGATTGCGGTCGTTGTGCCAGCGTCCGGAGAAGTGCTGTGCCGGCACCGCGGTCACGGAAAAGCCGTGGCCGTCGTGACGCTGCCACCAGTCGAGTTCCACGACGTTGCCGACGCGGCGGCGCTGCAGCCAGCGGCGCAGGCCGAGCGGCACCACGTAGACCGCCTTGGGGTGATGCCGCGCCAGCCAGCGCACCGTGCCGTCGTCGAGGTGGTCGTAGTGGTTGTGCGAGACCAGGATGACGTCGAGCGCCGGCAGGTCGCGCAGCGCCAGCCCCGGCGCAACCAGACGCTGCGGCCCGGCGAACTGCAGCGGCCAGTCACGCGCAGTGAAATGCGGGTCGGTGAGGACGTTCAGCCCGCCCACCTGAACCAGGAAGGTGGCGTGGCCGATCCAGGTCAGCGTCGGCCGCGTGCGGTTGGCGGCGAGGAAGCCGGGATCGGGCGCAGCCATCGGCGCCTCGAACTTGGCGCCGACGCGGTCCCAGCCCCACAGGAACTTGAGGAAGTCCCTGAGGCCCTTGCGCTCGTGGGGGTAGTTGTTGCGAAAACCGCGGCGGGCGTGGTGTTTGGGTTTCATAGGCGGGCGCCAAGTCTAATCGATAGACTGCGCGCCATATGCACCTGCACAACACCCTGAGCAGCCGCAAAGAGCCCTTCGAGCCGCAGGATCCAAAGCGCGTGACGCTGTACGTCTGCGGGCCGACGGTCTACTCCTTCGCCCACATCGGCAACGCGCGCCCGGCGGTGGTGTTCGACGTGCTGGCGCGCGTGCTGCGTCGCAAGTACCCGGGCGTGCTCTACGCCCGCAACATCACCGACATCGACGACAAGATCAACGCCGCGGCGCAGAAAGAAGGCGTCGGCATCGACGTCATCACCGCGCGTTACGCCAAGGTCTACCACGAGGACATGGCCGCGCTCGGCGTCGCCACCCCGGACGCCGAACCGCGTGTCAC
>JANNLM010000082.1:0-8546 GCA_031396825.1 Gammaproteobacteria bacterium
GCCAGCGCGCGCGACTTCGACCGCGACGGCTGGCTCGATTTCGGCATGGCCTTCGTGGTCGGCCCGCGCCTGGCGCCCGCCGCGCCGTGCTTCGTCTACGACTTCCCGGCCTCGCAGGCGGCGCTGGCGCGCGTGCGCCCGGCCACGCCACCGGTCGCCGAGCGCTTCGAGCTGTTCTGGAAGGGGCAGGAGCTGGCGAACGGCTTCCACGAGCTCGGCGATGCCGCCGAGCAGCGCGCGCGCTTCGAGGCCGATCGCGCGCGACGGCAGGATGTGGGGCGCGAGGCGCCTCCGTACGACGCGAACCTGATTGAGGCGCTGGCCGCGGGCTTGCCCGACTGCGCCGGCGTGGCGCTCGGCGTGGACCGCCTGCTGATGCTGCTGCTGGGATTGCCCGAGATCGCCGCGACGATGCCGTTCGACTACGGCCGGGCGTAGAGGTCCCAGGCGTAGCGCGCGATCAGCGCCGAGACGACCACCACGAACACGAGCCGCACGAAGCGGCTGCCGAGCTTCAGCGCGAGCCGGGTTCCGACGTAGGAGCCCGCCACGTTGCACACCGCCATCGGCGCCGCCAGCGCGTACAGCACGTGGCCGTGCGTGACGAAATACGCCAGCGCCGCGCCGTTGGTGATCACGTTGACGGCCTTGGCCGAAGCCGAGGCGGCGAGGAACGAAAAGCCGAACAGGCCGACGAAAGCGATGATCAGGAAGCTGCCGGTGCCGGGCCCGAAGAAGCCATCGTAGAAACCAATCACCGCGCCGATGGTGAGACCGACCCAGAACTGCTGAACGTGCGTCAGCTTGGGTGCGTGCAGCGCGCCGAGGTCCTTGCGCCAGAGTGTGTACGCCAGCACGGCCACCAGCAGCACCAGCACCAGCGGGCGCAGGAACTCGGCGGGCACGACTGCCACGGTCTGTGCGCCGACGTAGCCGAACACGACCGCCGCGGCGCAGGTGGGCAGCGTCGCATTCCACTCCATCGGCACCTGCCGCGAGTACTGGAATGTCGCCAGCATCGTTCCCCAGATGCTGGCGAACTTGTTGGTGCCGAGCAGGGTCGCCGCCGGCACACCCGGCATCAACACGAACAGGGCGGGGACCTGCACCAGCCCGCCACCGCCGGCGACGGCGTCGATGAAGCCGGCGAGGAAGGCGAAGCCGCAGAGGTAGATCAGCTCGTCCATGGACCCTCAAAAAAGGGGACAGTCCCCTTTTTCAAGAAGCGAAGAAACCGAAAAAGGGGACAGTCCCCTTACAGCGCCGTGGAGGCGTACGCCGCCAGGCGCGAGCGCTCGCCGCGCGCCAGCGTCACGTGGCCGCCGTGCGGCCAGCCGCGGAAGCGGTCGACCACGTAGGTCAGGCCCGAGGTGGTCTCGGACAGGTACGGCGTGTCGATCTGCGCCAGGTTGCCCAGGCACACCATCTTGGTGCCGGGTCCGCAGCGCGTGATCAGCGCGCGCATCTGCTTGCTGGTCAGGTTCTGCGCCTCGTCGAGGATGATGAAGCGGTTGAGGAAGGTGCGGCCGCGCATGAAGTTCAGCGAGCGGATCTTGATGCGCTTGGCCAGCAACTCGTTGCTGGCGGCGCGCTCCCAGTCGCCGGCCTCGGTGGTCTGCGTCAGCACCTCGAGGTTGTCCATCAGCGCGCCCATCCAGGGCGTCATCTTTTCTTCCTCGGTGCCGGGCAGGAAGCCGATGTCCTCGCCCAGCGGCACCGTCACGCGCGTCATGATGATCTCGCGGTAGCGCGGCTCGTCGAGCGTCTGCGCCAGGCCGGCGGCGAGCGTCAGCAGCGTCTTGCCGGTGCCGGCGGCGCCGAGCAGCGTCACGCAATCCACGTCCGGGTCGAGCAGCAGGTTCAGCGCGAAGTTCTGCTCGCGGTTCTTGGCGTGGATGCCCCACACCGGGTGCTTGCCCGAGCGGTAGTCGCGGATCACGCGCAGCTCGGCGGAGGCGCCGTCGAGCGACTGCACCACCAGCTCGAGGCCTTTCTCGGCGTCATCGGGCAGGTACAGGAACTGGTTCGGGTACCAGTCCTTCACCAGCGGGCCCTTCAGGCGGTAGCAGGCCTCGCCGGTCTTCTTGTCCTGCCAGGACTCCATCTTGTCGCTGTGGTGCTGCCAGAAATCCGGCGGCAGCGTGGCGTAGCCGGTCGGCAGCAGGTCGAGGTCGTCGAGGACCTGGTCGTTGTAGTAGTCCTCGGTGTGGACGCCGACGATGGCGGCCTTGATGCGCAGGTTGATGTCCTTCGACACCAGCGTGATGCGCCGGTCCGGGTGCTGCGTGCGCAGCGCCAGCGCGGTGAGCAGGATCGAATTGTCCGGCTTGTTGCCCGGCAGCACGTCCGGCAACGAAGCGTCCGACGGGCGGGTCTGGAAGAACAGCCGGCCCGAGGCGGGCCTGCCGTCCTTGACCGACGACGACGAGGGCAGCTGCAGGCCCTGCTCGATCATGTGGTGGTCCTTCTCGCGCATGAGGTCGTCGAGGAAGCGGCTGACCTGGCGCGCGTTGCGCGAGACCTCGGACGTGCCCTTCTTGGCGGCGTCGAGCTCCTCGAGCACCACCATCGGGATGAACAGGTCGTGTTCCTCGAAGCGGTACAGCGCGCTGGGATCGTGCATCAGCACGTTGGTATCGAGGACGAAGATGCGTTTTTTCATGTGGGTCCTGTCATGCCCGCGACCGCGGGCATCCAGTCTGGATTCCCGCTTGCGCGGGAATGACGAGTTCAAAGGGCTTTTACCGCTTCGAGCACTTCGGCCGCGTGTTCCTTGACCTTCACGCTGCGCCACTCGCGCTTCAGCACGCCGTCCCGGTCGAACAGGAACGTGCTGCGGTCCACGCCCATGTACTTGCGGCCGTACAGGCTCTTCTCGCGGATCGCGTCGAAGGCCTTGCAGGCGGCCTCGTCACCATCCGACAGCAGCGGGAACGGGAACTTGTACTTGGCGGCGAAGTTCTCGTGGCTGCGCACGCTGTCGCGCGAGATGCCGAGGATGGCGGCGCCGGCCTTCTGGAAATCCTTGTAGAGGTCGCGGAAGTCGATGCCTTCCTGCGTGCAGCCCGGCGTGTTGTCCTTCGGGTAGAAGTAGATCACCAGCGCCTTGCCCTTGAAGCCGGCGAGGTCGATGTCCTTGCCGCCGGTGGCGGGGAGCTTCAGCTTGGGAAGCTTGCTGCCAATTTTCATGTCGTTCAGGTCCTGCCTATCAAGTCTTGATGGGATCCAGCATGCCGTCGGCGTTGAGGTCGTCGCACAGGTCCATGAACTGGTCGCGCAGCGCCTGCGGATGCTGGCTGACCGGGACGTGCAGCACCATCTGCACGCTGCACATGCCGGCGCCGGTGTACGACGACTGGTATTTCTGCGTGACGATCTCCGCCACGTCCACGTCCTGCGCGTGGAAGAACTCGAGCAGGTGCAGCAGCAGGTCCTGCTGCTGCGGGGCGACCACGTCCACGGCGTAGGCGCGGAACTCGGGGTTCTGCGGGCGCGGCCCGCAACGCGTGAACTGGACCTTCAGCTCCAGCTTGGTGGCGAGGCCGGGCAGGGCGGTTTCCAGCCGGCCCAGCGCGCTCCAGTTGCCGGAGACCACCAGGCTCGCGGCCAGGCGGTCGCCGATCGGGGCAAAGCGGCAGTCCTCCACGTCGCAACCCCTCTCCCGGATGGCCTTGAACAGGTCCAGCGCGAGCTGCGGCCGTGCGGGCGCGAGCACCGAGATGGACAGGTGGTTCTCGATCTGGGGCATGGGGGGAGGGGCTTCCAAAGAGGCGCAAGTTTAACGGGTCTTAGTTTCTGGCGGCATGGGAATGCCGCCCTACGCCATCGCGTAGGTCGGCAATCCTTTGCCGACGAGGCTATACTTCGCGCCCAAATTCCCCCACGCATCCCCATGATTTCCGGCAGTATTGTCGCACTCGTCACGCCGATGCACGACGCTGGCGAAGTCGACTACGACGCCTTGCGCAAGCTGGTCGAATGGCACGTCGCCGAAGGCACGGACGCCATCGTCGCGGTCGGCACGACCGGCGAGTCGGCCACGCTGGACGTGGACGAGCATGTGGAAGTCATTGGCCGCGTGGTGCAGTACGCCGCCGGCCGCGTGCCGGTGATTGCCGGCACCGGCGCCAACTCCACGACCGAAGCCATCGAGCTGACCAGGGCCGGCAAGGGCGCGGGCGCGCAGGCCTGCCTGATGGTGACGCCGTACTACAACAAGCCGCCGCAGGAAGGGCTGTACCGGCACTACCGCAAGGTGGCGGAGACGGTGGACATCCCGATCATCCTGTACAACGTGCCCGGGCGCACCGGCTGCGACATGCAGCCCGCGACGGTGAAGCGCCTGTCGCAGGTGCCGAACATTGCCGGTCTCAAGGAAGCGTACGGAACGATTGCGCGCATCAGGGAACTGCTGGACCTCAAGCTGCCCGCCGGTTTCACGCTGCTGTCGGGCGACGACGCCACCGCCTGCGAGTCCATCCTGATGGGCTGCAAGGGCGACATTTCCGTGACCGCCAATGTCGCGCCGCGCCTGATGCACGAGATGTGCAAGGCGGCGCTGAAGGGCGACCGCAAGCTGGCGACCGAGCTCGACGCCAAGCTGCAGCCGTTGCACAAGCACCTGTTCGTCGAGCCCAATCCGATTCCCGCAAAATGGGCCTTGTCCCAGATGAAGCGCATCGGCGCAGGCATCCGCCTGCCGCTGGTGCCGCTTGATGCGGCCCATTTTGAAACCGTGCGTGGCGCCCTGCGCGCCGCTGGAGCGCTGTGATGAAGCAACTGAAGCTGCTGGCCCTGATCCCCGTGTTCGCTCTCGCGGGCTGCGCCACCGGCGGGTATTGCGAAGGCGAGCGCGCGTACCAGGAGGCCGTGTCGGTGCCGGCGGTGCAGCCGACCGACGGCCTGAAGCCGCGCGAGTCGGAAACCGCGCTGAAGATCCCGCCGGCGCCGGCCAATCCGGTGCCGTACGCCGAAACTTACGTCGACGAGGATGGCGACGAGGCGGTGCGCTGCCTCGACAAGCCGCCGGAGATGCCGCCGCTGGCGCTGCCGCCGGAGCCGGCGAAGCCGGCCGCGCCGAAGGCCGAAGAGAAGGCGCCGTCGTAGCGCTAGAATCGCCGCGCCAAGATTTACTGCGGAGAGGTGTCCGAGTGGTTTAAGGAGCACGCCTGGAAAGCGTGTATACGGGTCAAACCGTATCGAGGGTTCGAATCCCTCCCTCTCCGCCAATTCAAACAGGGGCCTGTTCCGGACAGATCGGTAACGTTTTATTCCGGAGACATGGGTAACACCTAGCCTCGAAGGCGCTGTCCAGGCCGATGCGCCGGAAAAGGCGTCACGGAACTCCTAGCGCCGAGTCTCTGGCGAGCGAGGCTTCGACAGGCCGGCGGCGACGCAACGATCGTGCGCTGCCTTGACGGCGGGATCCTTCAGATCCTGCCGCGTCGCATCCTGGCCGTTGAAGCGCGCGCAACTGCTCGCGTCGGGGGCGGGCGCAGCCCGCTCCTCGGACGCGGGTTCGCTCAGCGGTATGCGCCCGTACTCGTCGGGATCGTGCGCAAGCGCCACCGCGCCTTGCGCCAGCAACAGGAGCGCGGCCAGGTATCGAATCATCTTCATGCTTTCTCCAGGATTTGCGATGCGGCGTGCATCAGGGACGATAAAACTTCTGGTAGTACCCGCCAACTTTGACGCGGATCGTGACCGACGCTGGGCCCGCGTTGTACCAGTACCAACCGTGGGTACCCGCGAATGGGGCGGTGAAAGTGCCGTGCCCGCTGAGCCGATCGCGGTCGCGCCAGTAGCTGGTGAATTCATCCTTGCGTGCGCGCAGCGGCTCGCCGTGCATGTCGAAGTCCACCACGCCGCCCTCGGCGGTCCAGGTGAACACGAATGACTGGCCGGACGCCATGGCGGCCTTGATCTCGGCCCCTTTGGCCGGCTGCAGCGTGAGCTCCATTTCGCCGATCTGAAATGGCGTTTCGGTGCGTGTGACCACAACCGCCGGCGCCGCCGCGGCAGGCGGCACGGCGGATGTCCGCGCCGCGTGCAGGGCGAGCAGGCCGAGGCGCTGCCCGACGCCGGTTGGATCGATGCCGTATTCGGCGGGCAACACCGCTACGACCAACAGGACGGCGGCGCACGCCGTCGCAGTAACGGTGGCCTTCAACGTGGCGCGCGGGGAAGTACTTGGGCGAGGGTCGGTCATGGTCATTGGCGTCATGAATGGGTGAAGTAGCCGGAGAGCTGGTAGCCGATGAGCAGGAAGCCGGCACCCATGAGCACGGTATTCGCGGCGAACGAGTGCCGCGCGAAGGTCGCGCTGCGCCGCCAGAAGGCCATCGCGATCAGGATCGCGCTCAGCGCCAGCAGCTGGCCCACCTCGACGCCGACGTTGAAGGCAAGCATGTTGGCCACCAGGCCGTCCTTGGACAGCGTGAAGTCCTGCAGCTTGGTCGCCAGACCAAAGCCGTGAAACAGCCCGAAGATCAGCACCGCGGCCCGCGGGTCCGGTTGCCAGCCCAGGTGCTGGAACGCGCGCAGGTTGTCGAGCGCCTTGTAGACCACCGACAGGCCGATGATGGCGTCCACGGCGTAGGGATTGACGTGAGTGCCGCTCAGCACGCCGTAAAGAAGCGTGACGCTGTGGCCGAGCGCGAACAGGGTGACGTAGAGGGCTACCTCGCGCAGCCGGTACAGGAAGAAGATCACGCCGAACAGGAACAGCAGGTGGTCGTAGCCCGTCACCATATGCTTCGCGCCCAGGTAAATGAACGGCAGCAACTGGATGCCCGAACCCTGCTCGATGAACGCCTGGTCTCCTTCCGCCACGCCGTGCGCGCCGACCTCCGGCACGGCCAACGCCAAGGCCAGGGGCAAGACGCGTGTCAGCAGCCGCATGAGACTCAGTCCTCCGTCTGGAACGGCTTGGCCACCACGTACTGCCGGTGGAACATGCGGTACAGCGCGGGCAACACCAGCAGTGTCAGAACCGTCGCCGACAGGATTCCTCCGATGACGACGGTGGCGAGCGGGCGTTGTACTTCCGCCCCGGTGCCGGTGTTCAGCGCCATCGGCAGGAACCCCAGGCTCGCCACCAGCGCGATCATCAGGATCGGCCGCAAACGCGTCAGCGCGCCCTGCACGATCGCGTCCTCCAGCTCGACGCCCTGGTGCCGCAGGTCGCGAATGTAGGTGACCATCACCACGCCCGTCAGCACCGCCACACCGGACAGCGTGATGAAACCCACGCCCGCGGAGATCGACAGCGGAATGCCGCGCACGGCCAGCGCCGCAATGCCGCCGGTGAGCGCGAGCGGCACACCGGAAAACACCAGCGCCGCATCCAGCGCCGAGCCGAACGTCGCCAGCAACAGCAGGAAAATCAGCACCAGCGTCAGTGGCACCAGCAGCTGCAGGCGCGCGGTCGCGGATTCGAGCTGCTCGAACGTGCCGCCATAGTCGAGCCAGTAGTTCTCCGGCAGCTTCACCTCGGCGGCGACCCGCTCCTGGACGTCCGCCACGAACGAGCCGAGGTCGCGGCCGCGCACGTTCGCGGAAATCACGGCGCGGCGCTTGCCGTTCTCCCGGCTGATCTGGTTGGGGCCGAGGCTCAGGCGGATCGACGCCACTTCGCCGAGCGGAATGTGCGCGGGCGGCTCGCGGCTGGCACCGAAGCGATCCTCGCCGCCAGGCGCGTCGTGCGCGGATTCCGGCAGCGGCACCGGCAGGCGCTTGATCGCGTCGAGGTCACCGCGCAGATGCTCCGGCAACCGTACGACGATGTCGAAGCGGCGGTCGCCCTCGAACACCTGGCCCTCCTGCTTGCCGCCCAACGCGATCTGCACGACCTCCTGCACGTCGGCCACGTTGAGGCCGTAGTGCCGCAGCGCATCGCGATCGGGCTCGATCGTGAGCAGTGGCAGGCCGGTGATCTGCTCCAGCTTGACGTCGGCCGCGCCGGGCACTTTCCTGACGACATCCTCGATGGCGCCACCTACCTCCAGCAGGGTATCCAGATCGTCGCCGACCAGCTTGACCGCCAGGTCCGAGCGCACGCCGGCGATCAGCTCGTTGAAGCGCATCTGGATCGGCTGCAGGAACTCGTAGTTGTTGCCCGGCACGGCGGCAACCGCGCGCGCCAGTTCGTCCACCAGCTCGGACTTGGTCTTGCCCGAGTCCGGCCACTCGCTGCGTGGCTTCATGATGATGAAGGTGTCGGCTACCGAAGGCGGCATCGGGTCCGTGGCGATGTCCGACGTGCCGATCTTGGCGAACACATGAGAGACCTCCGGCAGCGTCTTGACGGTGTCCTCCAGCGAGTTCTGCATGGACAGCGCCTGGGTCAGGCTGGTGCCAGGGATGCGCAGCGCGTGCATGGCGATGTCGCCTTCGTCCAGGTTCGGCAGGAACTCGCTGCCCATGCGGGTGGCGCCCAGCCCCGCCAGCACGACGAGTGCCGCGGCGGCGCCAACGACGGGCGCACGGTGCGTGAGCGCGAACCGCAGCGCCGGCTCGTATTTGCGCTTGACCCAGCGCACCAGCGC
>JANNLM010000089.1:0-3715 GCA_031396825.1 Gammaproteobacteria bacterium
TCAGTCTTCCGTGATTGCAATGGTGGGAAATTCTTTCGCCGGCACGCCGGCCATGCGGGCCATGGCCTTGCGCGCGATGTCGCGGTAGCGCTGCGCCAGCGGCGAGTCCGGCTCGGCGGCGACCGTCGGCGTGCCGCCGTCGGCCTGCTCGCGGATGCGGATGTCGAGCGTCACCTGCCCCAGCAGCTCGACGCCGTACTGCTGCGCCAGGCGCTCGCCGCCGCCCGTGCCGAAGATGGCTTCCTCGTGCCCGCACTTGCCGCAGACGTGCGTGCTCATGTTCTCGACGATGCCGAGCACCGGCACCTCGACCTTCTTGAACATCTGCAGGGCCTTGCGCGCGTCTAGCAGCGCGATGTCCTGCGGCGTGGTGACGATGATGGCGCCGGACATCGGCACGCGCTGCGACAGCGACAGCTGCACGTCGCCGGTGCCGGGTGGCAGGTCGATGACCAGGATGTCGAGGTCGTCCCACACCGTCTCGGCCAGCATCTGTTGCAGCGCCTGGGTGACCATGGGCCCGCGCCAGATCATCGGCTGGTCCTCGTCGATCAGGAAGCCGATGCTCATGGCCTGCAGGCCGTGGGCGCGGATCGGGTTCATCAGCTTGCCGTCCGGCGAGGTCGGGCGCTCCTTGCTGCCCAGCATCAGCGGCTGGCTGGGGCCGTAGATGTCGGCATCGAGGATGCCGGCCCTGGCGCCTTCGGCCTTGAACGCCAGCGCGAGGTTCACCGCGACAGTCGACTTGCCCACGCCACCCTTGCCGCTGGCGACGGCGACCACCTTGCGCACTCCGGGCAGGGGCTGGGGCTTGGCGGGGGTCGGCATGGGGCCGGGAGTGTAATCGATTGGGACCTATCGGTCCGGCCTTCAGTGGCATAATCCGCCGCTCTTTCAGGCTCTTGCACATGTCCCGGACGATCCTCGCTACCAACGCCCTGCCCTACGCCAACGGGCCGATCCACATCGGCCACCTGGTGGGCTACATCCAGGCCGACATCTGGGTGCGCTTCCAGCGCATGGCCGGGCACACGGTGCATTTCGTCTGCGCCGACGACGCGCACGGCACGCCGATCATGCTCGCCGCGGAGAAGGCCGGCGTGCCGCCCGAGAAGTTCATCGCTGCGGTGCAGAAGGAACACGCGCGTGATTTCGCCGCGTTCCACGTCGCCTACGACAACTACGACACCACGCACTCGGCCGAGAACCGCGAGCTCTCCGAATTGTTCTACTCGCGCCTCGACAAAGCCGGCAAGATCGCGGCGCGCTCGGTCGAGCAGTTCTTCGATCCGGTCAAGCAGATGTTCCTGCCCGACCGCTACATCAAGGGCGAGTGCCCCAAGTGCGGCGCCAAGGACCAGTACGGCGATTCCTGCGAGAACTGCGCCTCGACCTACGCGCCGACCGACCTCAAGAATCCCTACTCGGTCGTTTCGGGCGCGCCGCCGGTGCGCAAGGCTTCCGAGCACTATTTCTTCACGGTCAGCACCTTCGCGGATTTCCTCAAGGGCTGGGTCGGCTCGGCCGCGCTCAACGAGGGCGTGAAGAACAAATTGCGCGAGTGGCTCAACGCCGGACTGAAGGACTGGGACATCTCGCGCGATGCGCCGTACTTCGGCTTCGAGATTCCGGGCAAGCCCGGCAAGTACTTCTACGTCTGGCTCGACGCGCCGATCGGCTACCTCGCCAGCTTCAAGCAGCTCGCCGCGCGCAGCGGCATCGCCTACGACAGCTACCTCGTGCCGGATTCGAAGGCCGAGATGTGGCATTTCATCGGCAAGGACATCATCAATTTCCACGGCCTGTTCTGGCCGGCGATGCTGCACGGGGCCGGCTTCCGCGCGCCGACCGCGCTGAACGTCAACGGCTATCTCACCGTCAACGGCGCCAAGATGAGCAAGAGCCGCGGCACGTTCATCCGCGCCGAGACCTGGGCCAAGCACCTCAACGTCGAGTACCTGCGCTATTACTTCGCCACCAAGCTGACCGACGCGCCCGAGGACCTCGACCTGTCGCTCGACGATTTCGTCGCGCGCATCAACTCGGACCTGGTCGGCAAGTACGTCAACATCGCCAGCCGCTGCGCGCCGTTCATCACCAACCAGTTCGACGGCAAGCTGCTGCACGCCGGCGATACCGGCCAGGCCAGCGATGTCCTGATTGCGGAAGCCTACGACGCCCGCAACTTCTCCGAAGCGATCCGTCAGATCACGCAAATCGCCGACCGCATCAACGCTTACGTGGACCAGCAGAAGCCTTGGGTGCTGGCCAAGGACGTGACCCGCAAGGCCGAGCTGCACACGGTGTGCTCCAAGGCGCTGCACGGCTTCTGGCTGCTGTCGATCTTCCTGGCGCCGATCCTGCCGGCCACGGCCTCGCGCGTCGCGCGCGAGCTGTTCGGCCTGGACCGCGACTTCCGCTGGAGCGACGCCAAGGAATTCCCCACGCAGATCAGCCCCTACAAGCACCTGCTGACGCGCGTCGAGCCGGCCAAGGTTGCGGCGGTGGTCGAAGAATCCAGAGAGGACATGAAGCCGATGAATACCCCCTCACCCCAGCCCTCTCCCCCTGCCGGGGGAGAGGGAGGAAAGATTTCCATCGACGATTTCTCGAAGGTCGAGCTGCGCATCGCGCGCATCGAGGCTGCCGAGCACGTCGAGGGCGCCGACAAGCTGCTCAAGCTGACGCTCGACGTCGGCGAGCTCGGCAAGCGCCAGGTGTTCGCCGGCATCAAGTCGCAGTACGCGCCGGAGGCGCTGGTCGGCCGCCTGACCGTGGTCGTCGCCAACCTCGCGCCGCGCAAGATGCGCTTCGGCCTGTCGGAGGGAATGGTTCTGGCGGCATCCCACGGCGACGGCAAGCCGTTCCTGCTGTCGCCGGACTCCGGCGCCGAGCCGGGGATGCGCGTCAAGTAACCGTGGCCGCGCTGCCGCCGGTCGCACTGATTGACGAACCGAACTGCATCGGCTGCGCGCTGTGCCTGAAGGTGTGCCCGACCGACGCGATCCTGGGTGCCAACAAGTTTCTGCACACGGTCATCGCCGCCGACTGCACCGGCTGCGAGAAATGCCTGCCGGTGTGCCCGACCGATTGCATCACCATGGAACCCCGCAGCGACGAGCCCGCCGCGCCCCGCGCGCTGGCGGCGCGCTGGAAAGCGCGCGTGCAGCGCCGCAAGGCGCGCCTCGTCGCCGAGCGTGCACGCGAGGCCGAGCAGCGCCGGGCGCAGCGCGCGGCGCTGCGCCGCCCGCGCCCATGAACGCCGCGCAGCGGCACGCGCTCTACGCGCGGCTGCAATCCGCCAACCCGGCGCCGACCACCGAGCTGGCTTACCAATCCCCGTTCGAGCTGCTGGTATCGGTGGTGCTGTCGGCGCAGGCCACCGACGTGGGCGTGAACAAGGCCACCGCCAAGCTGTTCCCGGTCGCCAACACGCCGCAGGCGCTGGTGAAGCTCGGCGTGACCGGCCTCAAGCGTTACATCAAGACCATCGGCCTGTTCAACACCAAGGCGAACAACATCATCGGTCTGTCGCGCGCGCTGATCGCGCAGCACGGCGGCGAAGTGCCGCGCACGCGCGAAGCGCTCGAGGCGCTGCCCGGCGTCGGCCGCAAGACCGCGAACGTGGTGCTGAACACCGCCTTCGGCGAGCCGACCATCGCCGTGGACACGCACATCTTCCGCGTCGCCAACCGCACCGGCCTTGCCCCCGGCA
>JANNLM010000142.1:0-9258 GCA_031396825.1 Gammaproteobacteria bacterium
CCGGCTCGAACTCGAACGGGGTATTGTGCAGTTCTTCGATGAAGATCGCGTCGGCGCGGCGCAGCAGATCGGCAAATTCCTTTTTCACTTCGCCCAGAATCCGCACGCCGAGGCCCGGACCGGGGAACGGATGGCGGTACACCATCTCACGCGGCAGGCCGAGCTCCACACCGAGCCTGCGCACTTCGTCCTTGAACAGCTCGCGCAGCGGCTCCACCAGTTTCATGCGCATATTCGCCGGCAGGCCGCCGACGTTGTGGTGCGACTTGATGACGTGCGCCTTCTTCGTCTTGCTGCCCGCCGACTCGATCACGTCGGGGTAAATCGTTCCCTGAGCCAGGAACCCCACGTCCTTGAGCTTGTGCGCTTCCTCGTCGAACACCTCGATGAAGACGCGGCCGATGACCTTGCGCTTCTTTTCCGGATCGGTGACGCCCTTGAGCTCGCCGAAGAAACGCCCGGCGGCGTTGACGCGGATGACCTTCACGCCGAGGTGCTTGGCGAACACGGCCATGACCTGGTCGCCCTCGTCCTGGCGCAGCAGGCCGTGGTCGACGAACACACAGGTCAGTTGCTCGCCGATGGCCTTGTGCAGCAAGGCCGCCACCACCGAGGAATCCACGCCGCCGGACAGGCCGAGCAGCACCTTGCCCTTGCCCACCTGCTCGCGCACGCGGGCGATGGCGTCGTCGATGATCTTGCCGGGCGTCCAGGCGTTGCCGCAGCCGCAGAAGTCGTGCACGAAGCGCGACAGGATCCGCGTGCCTTGCTTGGTGTGGGTGACTTCCGGGTGGAACTGCACGCCATAGAACTTGCGCTGGGCGTCTTCCATGGCGGCCAGCGGCAGGTCGTGGGTCGAAGCGATGGCCTTGAACCCGTCCGGCAGCGCCGTCACGCGGTCGCCGTGTGACATCCAGGCATCGAGGTAAGCGTGCTCCTCGGCGACGCGGTCCTCGATGTCCTTGAGCAGCGCCGAGCCGCCCTTCTCGCGCACCTCGGCGTAGCCGAACTCGCGCGAGTGGGTGCCCTCGACCTTGCCGCCGAGTTGCATCGCCATGGTCTGCATGCCGTAGCAGATGCCCAGCACCGGCACGCCGAGCTCGTAGACCGCCTTGGGCGCGCGCGGCGAGTTCCGGTCGAGCGTGGACTCGGGGCCGCCGCCGAGGATCACGCCCTTGGGCGCGAACGCGCGCACCTCCTGGTCGGAGATGTCCCACGGATGGATCTCGGAGTAGACGCCGAGCTCGCGCACGCGCCGTGCGATCAGCTGCGTGTACTGGCCCCCGAAGTCGAGGATCAGGATCTTGTCGCGGTGGATGTCGGCCTTGGGCTGCGCCGACATCGCTACGACTCCACCCGATAGTTCGGGGCCTCTTTGGTGATGCTCACGTCGTGGACGTGCGATTCCTTGATGCCGGCCGAGGTGATCTTCACGAAGCGCGGCTTGTGGCGCAGCTCCTCGATCGACTTGCAGCCGGTGTAGCCCATGCAGGCGCGCAGGCCGCCGACCAGCTGCGTGACGATGGCCGACAGCGGGCCCTTGTACGGAACGCGGCCCTCGATGCCTTCGGGCACCAGCTTGTCGAGCTCGGTCGTGGTGTCCTGGAAGTAGCGGTCCTTGGAGCCCTGCGTCTGCGACATCGCGCCGAGCGAGCCCATGCCGCGGTAGGACTTGTACGAACGGCCCTGCCACAGCTCGACTTCACCCGGCGACTCTTCAGTGCCTGCGAACATCGAGCCGATCATGACTGCGTGCGCGCCGGCGGCCAGCGCCTTGGCGACGTCACCGGAGTAGCGGACGCCGCCGTCGGAAATCAGCGGGATTTTCGATCGCTTCAGCCCCTCGGCCGCGGCCATCACCGCGCTGATCTGCGGCACGCCGACGCCGGCGACCACGCGCGTGGTGCAGATCGAGCCCGGGCCGATGCCGACCTTGACCGCGTCGGCGCCGGCGTCCACCAGTGCCCTGGCGCCCTCGGCCGTGGCGATGTTGCCGCCGATGACCTGCAGCTTCGGGTATTTCTTCTTGATCCAGGCGACGCGGTCCAGCACGCCCTTGGAGTGGCCGTGCGCGGTGTCGACCACGATCACGTCGACGTCCTCGGCGACCAGCGCGGCGATGCGCGCCTCGGTCTCCGGCCCGGTGCCGACCGCGGCACCGACGCGCAGGCGGCCCTCCTCGTCCTTGCACGCCAGCGGATAGTCGCTGGACTTCTGGATGTCCTTGACCGTGATCAGGCCGCGCAGCAGGAACTTGTCGTTGACCACCAGCACTTTCTCGATGCGGTGCTCGTGCAACTTGGCGATGACCTCGTCGCGCGAAGCGCCTTCCCTGACCGTGACCAGGCGCTTCTTCGGCGTCATTGCCATCGACACCGGCTTGTCGAAGCGGCGCTCGAAGCGCAGGTCGCGGCTGGTGACGATGCCGACCAGCTGGCCCTTGTCGACCACCGGCACGCCGGAGATGCGGTTGGCGCGCGTGATCTTCAGCACCTCGCCGATGGTCATGTCGGGCGCCACCACGATCGGCTCGGTGATCACGCCGGATTCGTACTTCTTGACGGCGCGCACCTCGGCGGCCTGCTGCGCGGCCGTCATGTTCTTGTGGATGATGCCCAACCCGCCCTCCTGGGCGAGCGCGATGGCCAGTTTGGACTGGGTCACGGTGTCCATCGCCGCCGAAAGCAGCGGGATGTTCAGCGCGATCGCGCGGGTCAGCTGGGTCTTGAGCTCCACCTGCCGCGGCAGGACATCCGAGAAGGCGGGCTGGAGGAGAACGTCGTCGAAAGTCAGCGCTTCGTGCTGGATGCGCGAGGCTGAAGGAAGTGCGGGAGTGGCCATGCAGTAGTATACAGGGATGGAAAAAGCGGTTCAAAAATTGCAGGTTTTCAGCGTTTCCGAAGTGGCTGAACTCCTGCGTGGACTGCTCGAGGATTCACTTCCCTCGCTTCGCGTCCAGGGCGAGCTCTCCAACTTCCGCAACCCCGCCGGCCACTGGTACTTCACGTTGAAGGACGCCAACGCCCAGCTGCGCTGCGCGATGTTCAAGGGCCAGAACTACCTGGTGAAACCCGTGCCCAAGAACGGCGATGCCGTGATCGCGCGCGGGCGCCTGACCTACTACGGCCGTGGCGGCGACGCCCAGCTCGTGGTCGAGCACTTGGAGCCGGCCGGCGAAGGCGCGCTGCTGCGGCAGTTCGAGGAGCTCAAGGCCAAACTTGCGGCCGAGGGCCTGTTCGACGCGCACGCCAAGCGGCCGATTCCCGAGGTACCGCGCGGCATCGGCATCATCACTTCGCCCACCGGCGCCGCGCTGCAGGACATCCTGTCGACGCTGCGCCGGCGCTTTCCGCTCGGCCAGGTGTGGATCTGGCCGGTTCCGGTGCAGGGTGCTGCCGCGACGCCGGCCATCATGCAGGCGATCGCGGAGTTTCCGCGCCGCGCGCCGGTGGACGTGATCGTGCTGGCCCGTGGCGGCGGCTCGATCGAGGACTTGTGGTGCTTCAACCACGAGGGACTGGCGCGCGCCATCCGCGCCTGCGCCGTGCCGGTGGTCACCGGCATCGGCCACGAAATCGACTTCACCATCGCCGACTTCGCCGCCGATCTGCGCGCGCCGACGCCGACCAGCGCCGCTGAGCGCGTGAGTCCCGATGCCGCGGCGTGGCTCGCACAAATCGAGCGCCTGCGCGGGCGCCTCGAGCACGCCCATCCCGGCCGGCGCGTGCAGCAGTGGCTGCAGCGGCTGGATGAACTGTGGGAGCGCCTGGCGCACCGCGGCCCGGCGCGGCTGCGCGCGCTGGGCGAGCGCCTGCGCGCGCAGCAGCAGGTCCTGGCCAGCCTGAACCCGCGCGCAGTCCTCGAGCGCGGCTACGCCATCGCGCGCACCGCCGATGGCCATGTGCTCAGTGACCCGAGCCGTGTCGCCGACGGCGACCTGCTGGACATCACCCTGGCGCGCGGCAGCGTCGGCGCGCGCGTCGTCAAGTAGGAGAGAGCGGGGCGCGTCCTCAACCGCGCCGCGGCCTGACGCCCCTATCCCGGCAAGCCGCCGAGGTGCGTGGCGAAGGTCCAGTGGTAGCCGTCCGGATCCTTGTAGACGGCCGTCCGGTCGCGCCAGAACTGGTCCTTCGGCGGCTGCACCACGGTCGCTCCGGCACGGGTGGCGCGCGCGTGCAGCGCGTCGACATCCGGCACGTACACGTAGAGCGACAGGCTGTCCGGTTGCCCGCCGGCCGGCGGCTGCAGCCCGTTCGAGCTTTCCGGCGGGCCGAACATGATCGCGGCCTCGTGCAAACGCATGCTCGCGTGTGACACGCGGCCGTCGTCGTCGCGCATCAGTTCCCCGTAGGTCTCGAAGCCGAAGGCGCGGGCGTAGAACTCGAGCGTCGTCTGGCCATCGCGCACCGTCATGTACGGCGACAGCCCCGGCCACCACATCCGGCCCGGCCGGCCGTCTTTCAGGACTTCGGGCGCCTTCTTCTTCGACGCCGCCGGCTTCGGCGCGTTCTTCGCGGCGGGCTTGCGCGCCGCCACTTTCTTCACCTTCTTCTTCGCCACGGCTGCCTCCAAGGCTATTTGAGACCCGGCAGGTTAACGCGGGTTGCGGGGCCGCGCCGCCCGGCGCAATGGTTTACCTGCGGAGTAGGCGTCGGCGACGGCTAGCGCCGCCGCTCGATCATGCGCTGGCGCTTCTTGCGCTGGCGCCCCGTCAGCTCGTTCTTGCGGCCCTTGAACGGGTTCTCGCCGGTCTTGAGCTCCACCCGCAGCGGCAAGCCCTTGAGCTCGAACGCGCGCCGGAACTCGTTGATCAGGTAGCGCCGGTACGAGTCCGGCAGCTTGTCGGTCTGGTTGCCGTGCACGACGATCGTCAGCGGCATGCGTCCGCCGAGGTGCGCGTAGCGCAGCTTGATGCGCCGGCCGATCACCGCCGGCGGCTGGTGGTCGAACACCGCCTTCTCCAGTACGCGCGTCAGCTCGGGCGTCTTCAGCTCGCGCGTCGCCGCCGCGTGCACCACCTGCACGTCCTTCATCAGCCCGGCGAGGCCCGAGCCGTGCAGCGCGCTGATGGTGTGCACCGGCATGAAATCGAGGAACGGCAGCTTGAAGTCGATCGCCTCCTTCACGCGCGTGCGCGCCGCCGACTCGAGCCCGTCCCACTTGTTCACGGCGAGCACCAGGCCGCGGCCGCGCTCGGCCACCATGCCGAGCAGACGCGCGTCGTGCACGCCGATCTCGTCCTGCGCGTCCACCACGGCGATGACGACGTCGGCCTGCTCGATGGCCTGCAGCGCTTTCACCACCGAGATCTTCTCGACGTGCTCCGTGACCTTGGCGCGCCGGCGGATGCCGGCGGTGTCGATCAGCACGTAGTCGCGGCCGTCGCGCGTGAACGGCACGGCGATGGCATCGCGCGTCGTGCCGGGCTGGTCGGCGGACAGCACGCGCTCATCGCCGACCAGGCGGTTCACCAGCGTGGACTTGCCGACGTTGGGCCGGCCCACGATGGCGACGCGGATGGCACCGTCGCGTGCGGAGTCCTGCGCGGTCTCGGGCACTTCGGCCAGTACCGCATCCATCAGGCGGTCGACGCCCTGCCCGTGCTCGGCCGACACCAGCGCCGGCGCGCCCAGGCCCAGGCGAAAGAATTCAGCCACGCTCGCGGGGGCCATGCCCTCGGCCTTGTTCACGACCAGCCGCAGAGGCTTGCCGGCCTTGCGCAATTCCCGGGCGATGGTTTCGTCGCCGGGCATCAGCCCGGCGCGCGCATCGACCAGGAACAGGACCTGGTCCGCCTCGGCGATGGCGAGGCGCGCCTGGTCCTGCGCGAGCACCGCCAACGCGCCGCCCTCGGTGGGCGACAGGCCGCCGGTGTCCACGACGATGAAGCGGCGCTCGGCATGGGCGCCGGTGCCGTACTGGCGGTCGCGCGTGAGGCCGGGCATGTCGGCGACCAGCGCGTCGCGCGTGCCGCTCAGCCGGTTGAACAACGTGGACTTGCCGACGTTCTGGCGGCCGGCAAGGACGATGACGGGAAGGTTGCCGCTCATCGCCCTCGCCCTGACCCTCTCCCCGCTGCGCGGGGAGGGGAAATCAGTTGACGGCCCTGGCTTCGACGGCGGCGACTTCGCCGGAACGGTCGAGCACGTACAGGCGGTCGCCGTGCACCACGGGCGGCGCGACGACGGCGGCGCCGGTGGCGTGCACGCGGCCGACGATGCGGCCGTCGTCCGGCGACAGCCAGTGCAGGTAGCCCTCGAAGTCCGCCACCACGGCGTAGTCGCCCACGGCGACGGGCGCCGAGAGCTTGCGGTACTTGAACGCCTCCTGCGTCCACGCGGCGGCGCCGGTCTCGGCGTCGAGCGCCCAGATGACGCCGGACTCGTCGCTGACCAGCAGCTTGCTGCCGAACACCGCGGCGCCGGTGTAGCTCTTGACCGGTCGGCGCCAGGCCACCCGGCCTTCCTGCAGGCCGATGGCAGCCAGCTCGCCGCCGAAGCTCAACGCGAACAAACCCCCGCCCGTGGCCAGCAGTTCGGCGTCCACGTCGACGATGCGCTCGAGTTCCGTGCGGCCCTCGGGAGCCGACACCACTTCCTCCCACAGCACCTCGCCGGTCTCGACGCGCAGCGCCACGGCGCGGCCGTTGTCGAGCCCGACCACGGCCACGCCATCGACCACCAGCGGCTGCGACATGCCGCGCAGCGTCAGCGGCGGCACGGCGCGATCGAAGCTCCAGCGCCGCGCGCCCGTCTCGGCCGACAGGCCGAAGATCTTGCCGTCGCCGCAGCGGACCACGACGATGCCGCTGTCGCCGACCGGCGGCGCCAGCACTTCGCTGGACACTTTCGCGCGCCAGGCCAGCGAGCCGTCCTTGCGGTTGAGCGCGATCACCTCGGCGTCGAGCGTGCCGACCAGCACGACGTTGTCGTAGGCGGTCGGACCCGAGACCAGGCGGGCCTCGGTGTCCGCGTCCCACAGCTTGCGGCCGTCCTTCGGATCCAGGGCGTAAACCTCGCCGGCGCTGTCGGCCGTGACCAGCAGGCCGTCCTCGACCCACAGGCGCAGGCCGGACTCGAGGCCGCCGTCGCCACTGCCCGGGGACTTGTCCCAGACCACGTCGGGTTTTACGCGCGCCTGCTCGATGGATGTGAGCTCGGCCGGCTCGCGCACCGGGCCGCTGCTGCAGGCGCCCATGATCGCCGCGAGCGCCACCGCGCCGGCGACGCGCACGGAGTGGCTCACGACTTGGCCGCCGGGGCGGCGCCCAGGTCCTCGAGCTTGCGCTGCAGGGCCTGGCGGCTGGCCGGGGCCGCGTCGAGGGCCAGGGCCTTCTCGTACGCGGCGCGGGCCGCGTCGCGGTCACCGCGTGAGAACTCGATGTCGCCGCGCAGTTCCTGGTAGAGGGCCGCGAACGGGTCTTCGTCTGGCACGCTCAGCAACTTGAGCGCCTCGTCCGCCTTGGCCTGCTGCCAGAGCACGCGCGCGAGGCGCAGCGTGGCGAGCTTCTTCAGCCCGGCGTCGCCGGAATTCTGGCGGGCCCACTCGAGCTTGGCCTGCGCGCCGGACCAGTCCTCGCGTGCGGCAGCCGTGGCCGCCATCAGCAGCGCGCCCTGCGCCGCGTACGGCGTGGTAGCGAACTCGGAGCTCAGGTGCTGCCACAGCTCATCGGCGCGCTCGGCGCGGTCGGGCGGCACGCGCTTGAGGTCCTCGTAGACCTTCGAGGCGTGCTCGGCCTTTGCGGTGCGGGCGTTCTGCCAGGCTTCCCAGCCAAAGATGCCAGCCAGGCCCAGCACCAGGCCCCCGGCCAGGGCGAGCCAGTTTTCACGCCACCAGCGGCGCAGCTGCTCGACTTGAGCTTCGTCTTCGTAATGCGACATGGGTTCTCGGTCTCAGGGTTGCAGAAGACCGGCGAGCCGGGCCGGTAGGTCGGCCCATGAACATTCGGTCTGTGAGGAATCGGCCAGCGCCATTCTTTCCAAAAATTTCACTTGAACGGCCTGTCGCGCGGTTTCCGCCTCGCCCAAAATGAGCGCCAGACGGGCACCGCACCTGTCGGCCCGCTTCAATTGGGCCGCGAGCTTACCACCGCCCGCATTCAGAGTCAGTCGCAGCTGCGGCAGGGCATCCCGCAGCTGCTCGGCCAGCCGGGCCGCGGCCGCTTCGGCCGGCTCGCCGAGGGCGCACAGGTAGGCGTGGGGCGCGCCGTCCGGCAGCGCGACGCCCGCCTCTTTCATCAGCAGCACCAGGCGCTCGATGCCGGCCGCCCAGCCGACGGCGGGCGTCGCCGCGCCGCCGAGTTGCTCGACCAACCCGTCGTAGCGGCCGCCCGCCAGCACGGTGCCCTGGGCGCCGAGCTTGTCGGTGGTCCACTCGAACACGGTGCGCGAGTAGTAATCGAGGCCGCGCACGATGCGCGGGTTGATCGTGTACGCGATGCCGAGGGCGTCCAGGCCGCCCTTCACCGCGCCGAAGTGCGCCCGGGACTCGTCGTCGAGGAACTCGAGCAGGCTCGGCGCGTCGGCCACGGCCTGCTTCGTGCCGGGATCCTTGGAATCGAGCGCCCGCAGCGGGTTCTGCGACATGCGCTTGCGGGTGGTCTCGTCGAGCCGGCTTTCGCGGCCCTTGAGGAAATCGAGCAGCGCCACGCGGTACTCCTGGCGCGATGCGGGCGTGCCCAGCGAGTTGAGTTCGAGGCGCACCAGGCCGCCGAGCCCGAGGCGCCTGAGCAGCCGCGCCGACAGCGCGATCAGTTCGATGTCGATGTCCGGGCCCGCCAGGCCGTAGGCCTCGGCGTTGAACTGGTGGAACTGGCGGTAGCGCCCGGCCTGCGGCCGCTCGTGCCGGAAAACCGGCCCCGCGCTCCACAGGCGCTGCTGCTGGTTGTGCAGCAGGCCGTGCTCGAGCCCGGCGCGCACCGTACCGGCGGTGAACTCGGGGCGCAGCGTCAGCGAATCGTTCTCGCGGTCCTTGAAGGTGAACATCTCCTTCTCGACCACGTCGGTGGCCGCGCCGATGGAGCGCTCGAACAGCTCCGTGCGCTCGAGCACCGGCAGGCGGATCTCGGCGTAGCCGTAGGCGGCGAACACCTCGGCCGCGGTGCCATGCACGAACTGCCAGGCCGCGGCCTCCGCGGGCAGCACGTCGTTGAACCCGCGGACGGATTGGAACGGGTTCGCCACGGTCAGGCCGCCTCGTCCTTGTTCGCCTTGCGCGCCGCGATCTTGTCCCGCACCAGCTTCTCGAGGCGATCCACCA
>JANNLM010000144.1:0-3404 GCA_031396825.1 Gammaproteobacteria bacterium
CTTCAGCTTGGCTTCGTGGAACTTGCGCATCAGCGCCGGGATGACGTGGCTGCTCGCGAGGTCGAAGTTGTCGCCCGGGCCGTAAAGGTTGGTCGGCATGGCGGCGCGGAAGTCGCGGCCATGCTGGCGGTGGTAGGCATCGACCATCTCGATGCCGGCAATCTTTGCGATGGCGTAAGGTTTGTTCGTGGCCTCGAGCAGCCCGGTCAGCAGGTGCTCTTCCTTCATCGGCTGCGGCGCGTGCTTGGGGTAGATGCAACTCGAGCCGAGGAACAGCAGGCGCTCGACCCCCGCGCGATGGGCTTCGTCCATGACGTTGATCTGGATCGCGAGGTTGTCGTGGATGAAGTCGGCGCGGTACGTGTCGTTGGCCAGGATGCCGCCGACCTTCGCGGCGGCCAGGTAGACCTGTTGCGGACGTTCGCGCTGGAAGAACGCGCGCACCGCGGCGCGATCCGCCAGGTCCAACTCGGTGCGCGTGCGCTCCACCACGTCACGGTCGCCGGCGGCCTGCAGCGCCCGCACAAGCGCCGAGCCCACCATGCCGCGGTGGCCTGCCACAAAAACGCGGCTAGGCGGGGCGCCCGGACTCATTGCAGCCCCCGCTTTCTCGCCAGGATTTCGTGGCTGGTGGCGCCACGATCGAGCGCGGTGCCGTCGAGCCCGAAAGCCGCGTACCCGAACGAGTTCAGTAGTTCCCCACAGCGCTGCTGCTGATCCGCACCATGCAAGGACAGCACGATGGGTGGAGTGTTTCTGGAGAGAAAGCGCGCGCCACCTTCCAGCAACGCACTTTCACCACCTTCGATGTCGATCTTGAGCAGGTCGGGCGCGGAATCGGGATGCTGCTCCACGAAGGAGTCGAGAGTGAGGCAGGGCACGACCAGGTCTGAGGTGCCGGCGCTCACGCGGCCCATCGAGTTCGACGCGGCGACCGCAAATCCCACGGTGCCCTCGGCGGCTCCGACTGCGGCCTCGACCAGAGTCACGTTGCGAATGTCGTTGAGGCGCAAGTGCGTCAACAGGTTATACGCGTTCTCCGGGAGCGGTTCGAATGCGTATACACGTCCGAGCGCGCCGGTCAGCCGCGAAAACGCCAGCGTATAGAACCCGGCGTTGGCGCCGACATCCCAGACCGTCATCCCGGGCGTCACCAGGCGGGCAACCAGTTCCTGCTTGTCCGATTCGTATGTGCCCAGCCAGCAGCCGTGGATGCCAGCTCCGGCGACCCAAGAGGCGCCTTTGTTCAGGCCGCCGCGAACGGTCATCACCCGGTCGCGCGGAATCAGTTTCAGCGGCGCCCGCACCAGAGAACCCAGCAGTGAGTCGTGCGGCAGCCTCGTCAGGAGATCCACGAGGGAAGGAATCATGCAGTGGGACGGTTTCGTGCCGCGGCGACCATCATGCGCACGACGTCAGGCATCGCATGGCGCGCCTGCCAGCCCAGTTTTTCCTTCGCGCGGGCCGGGTTGGCGTGCGCGGCGGCGTGGTCGTAGGGCCGTAGCAATTTGCGGTCGACGTCGACGTGCTGCTTCCAGTCGAGGCCGACCTCGCGGAATGCCGCCGCCGTGAAATCCTCGAGCGAAAAACTCTGCCCCGTGGCGATCACGAAATCCTCGGGCGCCTCACGCTGCAGCATGCGCCACATCGCGTCCACGTACTCCGGCGCCCAGCCCCAGTCGCGCACGATCTTCATGTTGCCGAGCGCGAGGCGCTCCTTCGAGCCGCCGGCGATGCGCGCCGCGGTGGTGACGATCTTCTGCGTGACGAAACGCGCCGGGCGCAGCGGCGATTCGTGGTTGAACAGCATCCCGGTGACGGCGTGCAGGCCGTAGGCCTGGCGATAGGTCGCCACGGTCCAGTGGGCCGCGGCCTTGGCGACCGCGTACGGGCTGCTCGGCAGCAGGCGCGTGGCTTCGTCGGCGGCGCGGCCGCCGGTGTCGCCGAAGCATTCGCCGGAGCCGGCGTTGTACAGGCGGATCTTCGATTGATGGAAGCGGATGGCCTCGAGCAGGTTCAGCGTGCCGACGCTGATGCTCTCGAAAGTCTCGACCGGCTGGTCGAATGACAAGCCCACCGAGCTCTGGCCCGAGAGGTTGTAGACCTCGGTCGGCTGCACTTTCTGCAGCACCTGCAACACGCTGCGGAAATCGATGATGGACATCGAGTGCAACTGCACGCGCTCGCGGATGCCGAGGGCGTCGAGGCCCGGGAAGACCCGCGTATTGACGTCGCGCGAGGTGCCGAACACCTCGTAACCCTTGCCGAGCAGCAACTGCGCGAGGTAGGCGCCGTCCTGGCCGGAGATGCCGCAGATCAGCGCCCGCACTGGGCTACTCATGCCGCCGCGAAGTCTTGAACCCCGCGTCGCGCACCGTCACGTCGCGGCGCGCATCGTGCAGGTCGGCCTGCATCATCTCCTTTACCAGGGAGGCGAAGCTGATGCGCGGTTTCCAGCCGAGCTGGCGCCGCGCCTTGGCGGCGTCGCCGAGCAGCGCGTCCACCTCGGCCGGGCGGAAGTAGCGCGGATCCACGCGTACGACCACGTCGCCCTTGTGGACAGCGGGCTTGTTTTTGCCGGCGTCGTGGACACGCGTGACCGTGCCGACTTCCTTGACGCCCTTGCCGGACCACGCCAGCTCGATGCCGGCCTCGTGCGCCGCGGCGGTGACGAATTCGCGCACGCTGTGCTGCTCGCCGGTGGCGATGACGTAATCGTCCGGCTCGTCCTGCTGCAGCATCAGCCACTGCACCTGCACGTAGTCCTTGGCGTGGCCCCAGTCGCGCTTCGCATCGAGGTTGCCGAGGTACAGGCAGTCCTGCAGGCCGAGCGCGATGCGCGCCAGCGCACGCGTGGCCTTGCGCGTCACGAAGGTCTCGCCGCGCGTGGGCGACTCGTGGTTGAACAGGATGCCGTTGCAGGCAAAGAAGCCGTACGACTCGCGGTAGTTGACCGTGATCCAGTGGGCGTAGAGCTTGGCGACGCCATAAGGCGAGCGCGGGTAGAACGGCGTGGATTCCTTCTGCGGCGTCTCGCGCACCAGGCCGAACATCTCGGAGGTGCCGGCCTGGTAGAAGCGCGTGCGGTCCTTGAGCTTGAGGATGCGGATCGCCTCGAGCAGCCGCAGCGCGCCGAGCGCGTCGCTGTCGGCCGTGTACTCCGGTTCCTCGAACGACACCGCGACGTGCGATTGGGCGGCCAGGTTGTAGAGCTCGTCCGGCTGCACCTCCTGGATGATCCGGATCAGGCTCGACGAGTCGGTCATGTCGCCGTGGTGCAGGACCAGGCTGCGCTGGCGCACTTCGGGACACTGGTACAGGTGGTCGATGCGGTCCGTGTTGAACAGGGACGTGCGCCGCTTGACCCCGTGGACCTCATAGCCCTTGCCGATCAGGAATTCGGC
>JANNLM010000149.1:0-1595 GCA_031396825.1 Gammaproteobacteria bacterium
CCTCGAACTTCTTGAACTGCTCGATCCTGGTGTCGCCGGTATCGCCGCAATAGACCAGGGCCGTCTGCGTCACGCCCTGGGCGTGCGAGATGACGTCCGACACCTGGCGGTAGAACGGATGCACGGTCGAGGGCACCAGCATCTTGCGCGAGGTGCTCTTGCCGTTGGCGCGCACCGCCATCAGCATCGCCTCGCCCAGCGCCGAGGCGCCGTCGTACATGGAGGCGTTCGACACGTCCGTGCCGGTCAGCGCCGTCATCATCGACTGGAATTCGTACAGCACCTGCAGCGTGCCTTGGCTGGCCTCGGCCTGGTACGGCGTGTAGGCCGAGTAGAACTCGCCGCGCGTGGTGATCTCCCACACCGCCGCCGGGATGTGGTGCTCGTAGGCGCCGGCGCCGATGAAGTTCAGCGCCATGCCGTCGTTCTGCGCGCGCTCGTGCATCAGGCGCGCGATCTCCATCTCCGGCAGGCCCTCGGGCACGTCGTTGAGCTTGCCGCAGCGCAGCTCGGCCGGGATCTCGTCGAACAGGTCGTCGATCTTCCTGGCGCCGATGGCCGCGAGCATGTCGCGGATGTCGGTTTCGGTGTGCGGGACAAAAGGCATGCTTACTCCGTTTATCAGCTCGTCATGCCCGCGGAAGCGGGCATCCAGGTTTTCTGGATTCCCGCTTTCGCGGGAATGACATCAGTGCGACTCAGCGACAACCTTCTCGTACCCCGCAGCATCGAGCAGCTTGTCCAGCTCGGCGGCGTTGCTCGGCTTGAGCTTGAACATCCAGCCCTTGCCGTACGGATCCTGGTTCAGCGTCTCGGGGGCGCCGGCCAGCGCGGCGTTGGCGTCCACCACTTCGCCGGAGATCGGCGCGTAGACGTCCGAGGCGGCCTTGACCGACTCGACCACCGCGCAGGCCTCGCCCGCCGTGACGTTGCGGCCGGCCTTGGGCACCTCGACGAACACGAGGTCGCCGAGCGCCGACTGCGCGTGGTCGCTGATGCCGACCAGCACGGTGCCGTCGGCCTGCTTCCTGGCCCACTCGTGGGACTTGGCGTACTTGAGATCTTTCGGAACGTTGCTCATGTGTTTCCCCGGTTAAACCAGAACTTTTCCATTGCGGACGAACGGCGGATGCACCACGCGGCACGGCAGCCACTGCCCGCGAATCTCCACCTCGCAGCCGCCGCCATTGGCATGGCGCTGCACGCGCGCGAGCGCGACCGAACCCTTCATCGACGGCGCAAAACTGCCGGACGTGGTCTCGCCCTCGGCGCCATTGGCGAAGCGCAGCTTCATGTGCGAGCGCAGCACGCCGCCCTTGTCGAGCACGATGCCGGCCTGCTTGCGCGGCGGCGCTCCCTTGATCGACTCCAGCGCGTCGCGGCCGGTGAAGTCGCGATCGGCCGGATCGAAGGCCACGGTCCAGCCCAGGCCGCATTCCAGCGGCGTGACCGAATCGTCCATGTCCTGGCCGTAGAGGTTCATGCCGGCCTCGAGGCGCAGCGTGTCGCGCGCGCCCAGGCCGCAGGGCCGCACGCCATCCTTGACCAGCTTGTCCCACAGCTCGGTGAGCTGCGCGTGCGGCAGGATGAACTCG
>JANNLM010000306.1:0-3274 GCA_031396825.1 Gammaproteobacteria bacterium
GCGCTCGAGCGCTGGCGCCGGATCAGGTCGCCGGAGTCTCTTCTTCCGGCGGATCCTCGTCCATGATGTGATCGACCGCGAGCGGCAGCGCCTCTTCCTGCATCAGGCGCTGCGCCAGCACGGCGGCCTGGGTGCGTCGCACCAGGCCCAGCTTGCGCAGGATCACGGTCATGTGCGCCTTCACGGTCGCTTCCGTGATGGTGAGTTCGTGCGCGATCTGCTTGTTGAGGCGGCCGTCGGCCAGCATCAGCAGCACGCGCAACTGCTGCGGTGACAGGCTGGCGACTTTCTGCGCCAGTTCGGCGTCCTTGCCGCTGTCGGGCGACTTCGGCACCTCGGGCGGCGTCCACACCTTGCCACCGAGGGCGGTCAGCACGGCCTCGCCCATGGTTTCGAGGCTCGCGCTCTTGGGAATGAAGCCGAGCGCGCCGAACTGCAGCACGCGCTGGACCAGCGCCGTCTCCTCGTAACCCGACACGACCACGACCGGCACGGTCGGGTACTCGGAGCGCAGGAACAGCAGCGAGGAGAAACCGCGCACGCCGGGCATGACCAGGTCGAGCAGGACCAGGTCCGGGGCGCCGTGCTGGTGCAAGGCGTTCTGCAGGGCGGGGAAGGAATCCGCCTCGATCACCCGGGCGCCCGGAAGCACTGGCTTCAGGGCTTCGCGAAGGGCGGTGCGAAATAGCGGATGGTCGTCTGCGATGACGACGGTTTTGACGGAGTTCACGACGCGGAGTCTAGTGCCAATCGGGTCTACGACCAAAGTCCCATAGCGGCTCCAACCCCCCGGAGCGCATCCTCCCGGCCAGAGTACGCACCCGTTCCCCGGGTTGCATTCTCTCGGTTACGTCTTCGATTTCTCTCCTCCCTGGAAGGCGTAATGTGCTGAGGGCCGGCCTAATCGCCGGCCCTTCTTTTTGGGCCGACGCCACGCCTCTTCCTGAGGCTGACTTTTGAGCTTCGCGCTCCCGCGTAACCCACCGCCCCCTAAGGCAAAATTCGCGCCGCCCGTAGCGGATACGCGAGGCGCTGCTCTACAATTGGCCCGCGTCAAAAAAGGCGTAAAACAGCTGGAACTTGCCGGAATCGCAGCGGTGTTCGCGAGGCCCGGGTTCTTGGCCGGCGTGGTGATCAGGGGGCAGGCCTGACAGGGGAGAGTGAGCATGTTGACGAAGCAGGTGGGGTCGCGGCTCGTGGCGCTGGCTGCGCTCGTGGCATCCGGGGCCGCGATGGCCGGCGCCTACGACGCGGGTCAGGTCTGGAACATGCCGGTCGGCGTGACCGAGCTCAGCCGCGAAGTCTTCAAGCTGCACATGATCATCTTCTGGGTCTGCGTCGTCATCGCGGTCGTCGTGTTCGGCGCGATGTTCTATTCGGTGTTCGCGCACCGCAAGTCGCGCCACCCCAAGCCCGCCGATTTCCACGAGAGCACCACCGTCGAGATCGCCTGGACCATCGTGCCGTTCGTGATCCTGGTGGCGATGGCGATTCCCGCGGCCGGCACGCTGATCAAGATGGAAGACATGCGTGGCTCCGAGCTGTCGATCAAGGTCACCGGCTTCCAGTGGAAGTGGCAGTACGAGTACATCGACAAAGGAGTCAACTTCTACTCGACGTTGCACGCCGACTCCAACCACGCGCGCCAGCTCCACTCGGGCATCGACCCGACGACGATCCCGAACTACCTGCTGGAAGTGGACAACCGCCTGGTCATCCCGACCGGCACCAAGATCCGCTTCCTGATCACCGCCAACGACGTCATCCACGCCTGGTGGGTGCCGGACCTCGCGGTGAAGAAGGACGCCATTCCGGGCTACGTCAACGAAATGTGGGCGACCGTCGAGGAGCCCGGCATCTACCGCGGCGTCTGCGCCGAGCTGTGCGGCCGCGACCATGGCTTCATGCCGGTGGTTGTCGAGGCGGTCGATCCGGCCGTGTTCGCGCAGTGGCTCGCGGACCGCAAGGCCGGCAAGACCACCGCGATCGGCCACGGTCCGGCGCCGATGCTCGTGGCCTCGGCCGGGGCGCCTGCCGCGCCGGCACCTGCGGCCGCGCCGCCGGCTGAAGTCGCCGCCGCGCCGGTCGCCGCGCCTGCGGCCGCTGCACCGGCCGCCGACGGCGAGAAGGTCTACAACACGCAGTGCGCCGCCTGCCACCTGCCGACCGGGGTTGGCATGCCGCCGAACTTCCCGGCGCTCAAGGGCAGCGCCGTCGTCAACGGGCCCGTCGATGCGCACATCCTGCACACGCTGAAGGGCAAGAACCTGATGCCGCCGTTCGCGCACCTGTCCGACGGAGACATCGCGGCGGCGCTCACCTACGAACGCACGTCCTGGGGCAATAACGGCGGCCCGGTCACGGCCGCGCAAGTCGCCGCCCAGAGGGGGAAGTGAACATGTCGCACCACGACGCAGCACACGGCCACGACGACCACGGGCACCACGGCCCGGTCCAGCTCAAGGACGGCTTCTTCAAGTGGATCATGCGTTGGATCAGCACGACCAACCACAAGGACCTGGGCACGCTGTACCTGCTGCTGAGCTGCACCATGTTCCTCATCGGCGGCGCCATGTCGCTGGTGATCCGCGCCGAGCTGTGGATGCCGGGCCTGCAGTTCGTCGATCCGGAGTTCTTCAACCAGATGACCACGCTGCACGCGCTGGTCATGATCTTCGGCGGCGTGATGCCCGGCTTCGTCGGCCTGGCCAACTGGATGGTGCCGATGCAGGTGGGCGCGGGCGACCTCGCGCTGCCGCGCGTCAACAACTGGGGCTTCTGGATCCTGCCGTTCGCCTTCGCGCTGCTGCTGTCGGGCCTGTTCATGGACAGCGGCGCGCCGGCCGGCGGCTGGACCATGTACCCGCCGCTGGTGCTGCAGACCGGCAGTTCCTTCCCGATGCTGATCTTCGCCATCCACCTGATGGGCATCTCGTCCATCACCGGCGCGATCAACGTCATCGTCACGATCCTGAACATGCGCGCGCCCGGCATGACGCTGCTGAAGCTGCCGCTGTTCTGCTGGACCTGGCTGGTGACCGCCTACCTGCTGATCGCGACCATGCCCGTGCTGGCCGGCGCGGTGACCATGCTGCTGACCGACAAGTACTTCGCCACCAGCTTCTTCAGCGCGGCCGGCGGCGGCGACCCGGTGATGTTCCAGCACATCTTCTGGTTCTTCGGCCATCCCGAGGTCTACATCCTGATCCTGCCGGCGTTCGGCGTGGTCAGCACCATCATCCCGACCTTCGCGCGCAAGGCGCTGTTCGGCTAC